>NZ_CAWQAF010000008.1:0-98497 GCF_963892745.1 Yersinia sp. Marseille-Q3913
CCCGTATGTACGGTGGTGTGGGAGGAGGCTGGTTGTGAGATCAGCCCCTATCCCGGTTTGTTGGTACCACAAATCGAATCAGGTTATTCAGCCAGGATGATTAAGCCGGAATAGTGATTGCGGCCTTTAATGCCGGGGTGGGTAGGGTCAATAGCCTGTTGCTGGCTGGTGCGGCGAAAACTGGTGTACTTGAAATGATGCTTATTGGCATCCGATTCGTCAGGTGCTGTGGTGCATTCAGGTGTTGTGGTGCATATAGTACAACCGCCGACCCGGTCGACCTGATGAATTCCCGCTCCACGCAGTTGGTGCTCAGCGATGGCCGCCAAATTGAGGTGACGAAAGCGGGGAGAAATAATATTTTTTGCCAGCGGTAATCGGTTAACAAATTGTTCAACCAACCCCTCATTGACCTCATAACAGCAGGAGCGCGCCGCTGGGCCAATGGCGGCCAGCCAATTAGCCGGATCGTCATCGCGGGCAATACGTTCAACCATCTTTAAGATAATGCCATCTAACAACCCACGCCAGCCAGCATGGACCACCGCAATGCCTTTCCCTTGCCGATGACTGAAAATGACCGGCAGGCAATCCGCCGTCAATACCGTTAATAAAATGCCTGCTTGGGTGGTATAGAGGCCATCAGCTTCGCCACACTCTTGCCCTGGCTCTGTCACATCGACAATTCTGGTGCCATGTACCTGTTTTTTATTGGGT
This sequence comes from Yersinia sp. Marseille-Q3913, assembly GCF_963892745.1. Taxonomy (NCBI): domain Bacteria; kingdom Pseudomonadati; phylum Pseudomonadota; class Gammaproteobacteria; order Enterobacterales; family Yersiniaceae; genus Yersinia; species Yersinia sp. Marseille-Q3913. The sequence goes on from NZ_CAWQAF010000008.1 coordinate 718, forward strand.
TGTGATGCCCGATAAGGTTGGAGGCTGTCAGGTAATAGCGCTAATTTATTGCCAAACCCGTGGCAGATAGTGGGGATCCGACTCAACTGGGGTGAGAAATCGATCATAGAGCTTACCTAATAAGGAAAAGTACGCCACACAGTGTAAACCGCTTTTGAATTGAATGACTAGTCGCCTTTTCTTATCGAGGTTCGTTAGCGAATTGTTGCAAAATAATGCATCTTGTATCACTGTTTTTGCGCCTGTCGCACAGCGGATAGGGTCTAATGGCAGCTCTACTCTAGGTTAGCACTCAAGGCCTAACTCAATGATTTCTAGACCAAAAAATGACAGTAATAATTTTATTCGTTGGCGTTTCGGCTTATTGTGCGGTTGTATTTTATTGGCATTTTTGGGGCTGATTGCCCGAGTTGCCTGGCTGCAAATTATTGAGCCTGATCCTTTGGTCAAAGAGGAGGATATGCGTTCAGTGCGCGTGGTGGTGACACCGAATACGCGCGGCATGATTACTGATCGCCATGAGCATCCACTGGCGGTCAGTGTTCCGGTCGCTGCGGTCTGGGCTGATCCCCAAACAGTGCTGGAGAGAGGTGGCGTCACGGTTTCCGATCGCTGGCAGGCATTGGCACAAGCGCTCGATATGCCACTGAACCAGGTGAGCAGCCGCATAGCGCAAACCCCTAATGCGCGTTTTATCTATCTCGCCAGACAAGTTGAGCCGAATGTGGCCGAATACATTCAGCGGCTGAAGTTACCCGGCATAGCAACCAAAGTGGAATCAAGGCGCTTTTATCCCTCTGGTGATATTGCTGCTAATCTGGTTGGTTTTACCAATATTGATGATCAAGGTATTGAAGGTGTAGAGAAGAGTTTCAATTCGCTACTGAGTGGCACTGCGGGCAGTCGGGTGGTGCGCAAAGATCGTTTTGGCCGAGTGATTGAGGATATCTCTTCGACTGATAGCCATCCGGGGCAGTCGGTAGAACTCAGTATTGATGAGCGCTTGCAAGCGGAAACCTCACATGCGCTGACCAATGCGGTGATGTTCAATAAAGCGGATTCCGGTTCTGCAGTGGTTATTGATGTGAATACCGGGGAGGTTTTGGCAATGGCTAACTACCCGACCTTTAACCCCAATAACCGCGCCGCTACCCCGGAAGAGAACTTTCGCAATCGGGCCATTAGCGATATTTTTGAGCCGGGTTCAACAGTCAAACCGATGGTGGTTATGACGGCATTACAGCGCCATTTGGTCAAACCGGACACGGTGCTGGATACTCACCCCTACACCTTAAGCGGCCATCAAATCAAAGACGTGGGCTTCTACCCCGCGCTGTCACTGACGGGTGTATTGCAGAAATCGAGTGATGTCGGCGTGTCACGGCTGGCGTTGGCGATGCCCGCATCCGCGTTGATGGAGACCTACTCCTTATTTGGCTTGGGAAAGCCAACCCGGTTAGGGCTAACCGGTGAAAGCAGTGGATTAATGCCACATCGACAGCGCTGGAGTGATCTGGACCGCGCGACCTTCTCCTTCGGTTACGGCTTGATGGTGACACCACTACAATTAGCCCGAGTGTACGCCACCATCGGCAGTTTTGGTATTTATCGACCACTGTCGATAACCAAGGTTGATCCGCCGGTGCTGGGGCTGCGTGTATTCCCGGAAAGTGAGGTGCGGCAGGTTGAACATATGATGGAGAGTGTAGCCTTGCCCGGTGGGGGCGGGACGAAAGCGGCAGTGAGAGGGTATCGGGTCGCGATTAAGACCGGTACTGCCAAAAAGATTGGGCCAAACGGCCAGTATATTGATAAATATGTGGCTTATACGGCGGGTGTCGCGCCAGCCAGTCAGCCCCGTTTTGCTTTAGTGGTGGTGATTAACAATCCACAGGGGGGCAAATACTATGGTGGCGCGGTCTCCGCCCCAGTATTCAGCGATATTATGGGGCAAATATTGCGCACCATGAATGTTGAACCTGATGCCATTCCCACCGGTGTTGCCCGACATAGCTGATATTGCGGATCTACGGCGAAACAGTGGCTTGCAACCGTAGAACTGCTTCTTTAGACTAACGTTGCCTCTGCCGGTGATTCTGGCGGTTAATCATCTGTTATCTGGAACTCAACCATGTCTTATCAGTGCCCCCTTTGTCATCAGGCCTTGCTACCAAGCCCGCAACAGTGGCGTTGCAGCAATAACCATCAGTTTGATTGCGCCAAAGAGGGTTACGTCAATTTAATGCCGGTGCAGCATAAAGGTTCGAAACAACCGGGCGATAGTCCAGAGATGATGCAGGCGCGGCGGGCATTTCTTGATGCGGGCTATTATCAGCCTTTGCAGCAGCGGGTGTGTGAAATTCTGGATTCGGCATTACCGCTGGATGCGGCCATGTTACTTGATATTGGTTGTGGTGAAGGCTATTACACCGCTGCGGTGGCCGAACAGCTAAATCGGCAGCGCCAGATCTCTGTTTTTGGATTAGACGTGGCAAAAGTGGCCATCAGATATGGTGCCAAACGCTATCAACAAGTGAGTTTCTGTGTGGCCTCCAGCCACAGATTGCCCTTTGCCAATGGCTCTCTTGATGCGGTATTACGTATTTATGCCCCCTGCAAAGCGAGCGAGTTGGCGCGCACCGTGAAACCCGGCGGTATTGTGGTCACTGTCGCACCTGGGCCGCGCCATCTCTATCAGTTAAAAGCGCTGATTTATGCTGAAGTACAGCTACACGATGATACAGAAGAGTCCCTGGAGGGTTTTGAATTGGTCAGCCGTGAAACGCTGGGCTATGAAATGAAGCTAAGTGGTAAGCAGGGTTTTAACTTATTGCAGATGACCCCATTTGCCTGGCGCGCCTCCATCGAAACGGGGCAGGAGCTGGCGGCACGCCGCACATTTATCTGCGAAACAGATTTCGTTATCGCGCTACATCGTCGCAAAGCGGAAGTGTCTGCCGCTGAAACTCTAGTCGCTGAGAGTGATGGCGAGTAAATAGGCTATTGCAGCTCGGCCTGACTGCGTTTGGGCCGAGAATCATATTTAACTTATCGCCATTCATGTTGACTATTTAAAGGCGCAATATAGCCTCATGCCAGATCACTTATAAAAATGATATTGTTTTTTTAATATATAACAGTAGAGAAATACCCTGGTGTAGCGTCAGAAATTAACTTAAGTCAAATTTGTGGTCTTTTATATTTAAAATATCATGGGCTATTTTAGATCCAGGTTTCGCCAGGTTCGCCCACCAGATTCAGTCACTAATATTGAGGGGATAAACCTTATCTCTTCAGCAATTTTCAGTGCTAAATCAGCCACTTCTTGCTTGTTTAATGTGCCACTTCCGTAATTGAACTCTCCTTCAGGTAATTTATATATCTTCTCCCTGCCAATGAGACGGGTAAATCCCGCGTCACTCATTTTCTTATTCAGTACCTCATAATCGCCTTCCACTGCATTATGCAAAACAACACTGACCGTGAAGTACGGCATAGCTATTTTTCCAATTGATCAAAAGATATTGCTTATATATCACACTGGAGGAATGCATATTTTGACCGGCGTCTAATTGCTGGCAGGAGGATGAAAATAACCTTGTACAAAATATGGCTTTCGTGTGTGTTCAGGTGTTAGGGGGCGGTTGATGCCCCCAGGGGAATAGGGCGCTTAGAGTGCGAACGATAACCGGTTACGACCCGCGTGTTTTGCCGCGTAACAGGCGATATCTGCCTGACGCATGGCTTGCGCGGCGGTTTCAACTTGTCGGATCAATGGAACAGCGCCCAAACTTGCAGTGAAGGCATAGGATTGACCGCGCCAATGGAACTGAATGGCAGCAATATCGGCGACGACCTGCTCCAGAATGTCCGTTGCGGGTTTGTTTTTGCAATTAAATAGTACGATAGCAAATTCATCGCCACCTAAGCGGGCCACGATGTCATTTTCACGTACTGCTTGCTGCATGGTTTGGGCCACCATGCGCAATACCATATCGCCCGCCTCATGACCCGCGGTATCATTCACTTCTTTGAAATAATCTAAATCGACATAACAGAGAATATGCTGTTCACTCTCGCCCAATTGGCTGATGGCATGGGTTAGCCGCTCTTCTAATCGCCGCCGATTAATGAGGCCGGTCAACATGTCATGGTTCGCCTGATATTGCAGTTCGCGCTGTTCATGGCGTGCTCGAGTCACATCCTGGAATACCACCACGGCGCCAGTGAGTTGGTTGTCACGATCGCGGATTGGTGAGGCCGAACAGCGAATCTCTTGTCGTTCGCCCTGACTCGAAAGTAGCTGACTCCCCTCCGGCAATAAGGTATGGCGCCCCTCATTCAAGCACTGGTTAAAGGCCAGCAGATGATTTTTATCCTGTAGCGGAGACCATAAAATAAAGACCTCTTCAATCGGCAGGCCGCAGGACTCATTCTGGCTACGCCCGGTCATCTCTTCGGCTTTAGGATTCATTAATACGACGCGGCCTTCACAATCGAGAGAAATAATTCCCTCCTGAATAGATGACAGCACCCGATGCAACTGCTCACGCTCCTCATAGCGAGCAACTTCACTGGCACGCAGCGCATCTTCGCGTTGTTTTCGCTCACTCATATCACGGATTATTTTGGCATAACCCAGCAGTTTTCCACTGTGATCATGGACCACGGTAATGACGGTGACCGCCCAAAAACGGGTCATATCTTTGCGAACCAGCCAGCCTTCACGCTCCATGCGGCCAGTGGCTGCGGCGGTTTTCAGCAGTTTTTCTGGCAGACCCGCCGCGATATCTTCAGGTAAGAAAAAACAGCCAAAATGCTGGGCGATTATCTCATTACTGGCATAGCCGATATTGCGTTCTGCGCCGTGGTTCCAGGTGTTGACTCGCCCCCATGGGTCAAGCATTAAAATTGCGTAATCTTCAACGGTATCAACCATGAGGCGAAAACGCTCCTCGCTGATGCGCAATGCCTCTTCCCGCTGGCGGCGCTCTGTCAGGTCGCGGACAATTTTGGTAAAACCCAATAACTTTCCGCTGTCATCATGCATCGGGTTAATCGCCACACTCGCCCAGTAGCGGATACCATTTTTGCGCACATGCCAACCTTCGCTCTGGAAATTACCCTCCGCGGTGGCTTTGGCGAGAGATTTTTCCGGCAGGCCAGCAGAGATATCTTCCTGAGTAAACAGCAGCGCAAAGTGCTCACCAATGATCTCATCGCTGGTATAACCCTCGTTGCGCTCCCCGCCCTTATTCCAGGTAAGAATACGTCCATGGGTATCTATCATGTAGATAGCATAATCTTCGACTTCACTGATCAGGTGGCGAAACAGCTCTTCACTTTTACGCAGGGCGTTTTCTCGCTGCCACTTATCAGTTAGATCACGGGTCACATGCACAAAACCTTGCAGATTATTATCTGCATCATGCAGTGCGTTGAGGGTGAGATTGCCCCAAAAGCGTTTGCCATTCTTACGGACTCGCCAGCCCTGAGTTTCATAGTGACCAAACTGATTGGCGTGCTGTAGCCCTTTGATTGGTAGCTGCCCAGCCAAATCTTCTGGGGTATAAAACAGTTCGAAAGATTGGCCAATGATCTCTTCAGCGCCATAGCCGGTATTGCGTTCTGCGCCGCTGTTCCAGGTCAGGATATATCCTTGGGCATCAATAATGTATATGGCGTAATCATCTACGGCTTCAATCAATAGCCGGAAAATGTGATCGTCAAATGATGCTGGATGCAGAGCCATATCGGTATTTCCTTGAATTTTTATTCAGCACACTGTGGCTGAGCAGAACTATAGCCAGAAGCTTTAATCTGTTACCGCGATAAAAGTGATGCGCCAGTTTATCGCCAACTAGCAAAAGTAGGTAATAAGATTTTTATCTCTATAAATAATTAATAAGGCAAGGGTGGGGGCGGATATATCATCTCAGTCAGCGGGGCTGAGGTGTAAAGCCTTTGGCAGTAAGGCTTCAGGCGACTTTCCTATTAAATTAAGATGGCGTGAATAATAATGTTTCACCCTAGAGATAATAGGGGTAAATCCAAATTGGAAGTATACAAATATTGACTTAAGTAGGGAGGATTAATTAATTTCAGTTCTGATTAATTAGATTTTAGACGTAATTTTACTTTAATTTCCTTCCATATCAGCGAGTAGTGGCGTTACTAAGCGCGATCATCTATTTCACATAATGACTCTGATTCTTTTACGACCCAAAAAATATCTGCCATGAAGCGCAGAAATGCTTGCATCGACAGGTGTTATGCGGATAATTCTGAATCCTTATAATAATCATTCGCATTGCTAACAGATTTGCAAACTTCAGGGGCATCAACACAATGAATCAATCAATCTCCACCCGCGCGCATCAGAAACGGCTGGCACCGCGTCTTTTATGCGTGATGATCGGGGCAGCACTTGGCACATTATCGGCATCTGCATGGGCGGCAACCACCACAGATAGCGCGGCTGACGGCGTTAAAAAAACCAGTGCCACAGCGGATATGGCTAAGAGTGATGAGAGTAAAAAAACTGACACCATCACAGTCGTCGGGACGCAGGATACATTCCGCGCTGGCGGTAATGACTTAATCCCAACCTATCTGGACGGGCAGGTGGCGAATGGTGGCCGCATTGGCTTCCTCGGGCAGCAAGATGCCCGTAATGTGCCATTTAACGTGATTAGCTATACCTCGAAAATGATCGAAGATCAGCAAGCGGCGACAGTTGCGGACGTGGTTAGAAATGATGCTTCGGTGCAGAATGTGCGTGGTTATGGCAACCCATCACAAAATTACCGCATTCGTGGTTACAACCTCGATGGTGATGATATCTCATTTGGCGGCTTATTCGGTGTGTTACCACGTCAGATTGTCTCTACCAGCATGGTTGAGCGGGTCGAGGTATTTAAAGGTGCGAATGCCTTTATTAATGGTATTTCACCCAGTGGTAGTGGTGTTGGTGGGATGATTAATCTGGAACCTAAACGCGCTGGTGATACCCCATTGACTCGCGTCACTGTAGATTATGGTTCCTCGTCACAAGTGGGGGGGGCCTTGGATGTGGGCCGTCGTTACGGTGATGATGATCAATTTGGTGTTCGGGTGAATGTATTGCACCGTGAAGGCGAAACCGCCATTAAAGATGAAAAGAATCGTTTGACCGCAGTGTCTACCGGTCTTGATTATCGCGGTGATCGCGCTCGTACCTCATTGGATGTGGGCTACCAAAAGCAAACTATTCATCATATGCGTACCGATGTTGCCATTGGTGGTGCTACGGTGATCCCAGAACCGCCATCAACGACACTGAACTATGGCCAATCTTGGGTTTATACCGATATGGAAACCACCTTCGGTATGCTGCGTAGCGAGTATGATGTCAGCCAAGACTGGACGGTTTATGGCTCTATTGGTGCCAGCCGTAATGAAGAAACTGGGCAATATGGTTCGCCAACCCTAACGAGTGCTAATAATGGCGATGCCACTATTTCTCGTTTGTATGTCCCTTATGTGGCCGATTCTGTGGCTGGTCTGGGTGGGATCCGTGGTCACTTTGATACCGGTTTTATCACTCATAAAGTGAACCTGGGTTATGCGGCTAACTATCGTACCGCTAAGTCTGCTTGGAATATGTCGAACCCAGAAAATACTAATATTTACAATCCCGGTGTGGTTGGCTTCCCTCCAACGACTATGGGCAGTACCAATCAGGATCCAACCCTAAATAGCCAAGTACGGGCCTCGGGGCTTTCATTATCTGATACCTTATCGATGATGGATGACAAAGTGTTGGTGATGCTGGGGCTACGTCGTCAGGAAGTGACCATCCGTAACTTTGACAGTGGTGTTCCTAATAGTGCTGGGTCACTGGATGAAATGAAGGTCACGCCGATTTACGGCATCATGGTGAAGCCTTGGGAAAAAGTATCGCTGTATGCTAACCATATCGAAGCATTAGGGCCGGGCAAAGCTGCACCGTCTACCTACAGTAATGCGAGTGGTGTTACAACGCCTGTGGCTAATAAAGGCCAAATTCCGGGCATTATTCATTCAAAACAGAATGAAATTGGCGTGAAATTTGATAACCAGCGCTACGGCGGCACCTTGGCACTGTTTGAGATCACCCGACCAACAGGCAATGTTGATCCCTCTACTAACCTATATGGTTTCTATGGCGAACAGCGTAACCGCGGCATTGAGCTGAATGTCTTTGGTGAGCCGGTGTTTGGTACTCGTCTGCTAGGGAGTGCCACTTGGTTGGATCCTAAGCTGACTAAAACACAGAATGGAGCAAACAATGGTAATGATGCCATTGGTGTGGCCCGTTATCAGTTAGTGTTTGGTGGTGAATATGATATTCCAGCCGTTGAAGGGCTGACAGCCACGGGCACAGTGGTGCGGTCAGGTTCTCAGTATGCTAACGAAGCCAACACCTTAAAACTGAAACCATGGACCCGCTTGGATCTGGGCGTGCGTTACACCATGCCAATGAAGGATACCAACCTGACCTGGCGTGCAAACGTTGAGAACGTGACCAACGAGCGCTACTGGGAATCAGTTGAAGATAGCGGTACTTACATCTATCAGGGTGATCCGCGCGCATTGAAATTGTCAGTCTCAATGGATTTCTGATCACTAAGTTGATGCCCGCTTAGTTGACTGGCATTCGCGAAATAAAAACCCCGCACCCTTTCCTTTATCAGGTCAGTTCAGTGCGGGGTTTCTTTTTGGTGCCAGCTTTATTTTAGGCCGAGAATAAAAGGGCGATGCCCTGTTAGGCTAGCGCGTAGATATGCTCATACAGAATATTAAAGCCGATGCCAATTAGCACTATCCCACCAATGATTTCAGCACGTTTACCCAATAGTGGGCCAATGTAGCGGCCAATCAGCATACCGAGGGTGGCCATGATCATGGTGGCTAATCCAATCGCCATGGCGGTGTGAACAATGTTCACTTGCAAGAATGCCAGGCCGACACCAATTGCCATGGCATCAAGGCTGGTGGCAATGGCGGTCATCACCAGCACCCAAAAGCTGTGGCTGCGCATTTTTTCGGTCTCTTCGACTTGCTGTTTCGCGCCTTCAAAGATCATGCGAGAACCGAGAATAAACAGCAGGCTGAAAGCAATCCAGTGATCCCACTCCAGTATATATTGACTGGCGAACAAGCCGATACACCAACCAATCAGTGGGGTAATAGCTTCGATCACGCCAAATATTAGGCCGGTACGCAGTGCTTCTCTAAAACGGGGTTTGTGCAGACTGGCGCCTTTACCAATAGATGCAGCAAATGCATCCATCGACATAGCAAAAGCAAGAATAAGTGTTGCAGATAGATTCATAGAAATAAACTCGGCCGGGCGGCTCCATATACACGTAACCCACCCCCAACCTAACGACGGAGCTACGTGTCTATGGTCTCGCCAACCTTACCTGGCTGCCCGCACCACGTTTCAATAGATGAAACGAGTATGTTGATACGGGCGTTTCTGTGTATCGAGCTATTAAAAATAGAACGAATAGAAACCGGCTACTCCCCATGAACGGCGCAACCTTAACATATAAATTATTATATCGACAACCCCAAGAATAATATGGCAAATAACTGGAGTTGATAATGATTTTCATTATCGGATTTTTATTGGTAAATAGTCTATATAAGCATCAATGTTGGTGTGGAAATAAGTCTGGAAGGGAGTGGTAATTGCTGGGAAATTAATCTGTTGAGTAATGGTGAAATAGACTCATTTCCCAGTAAAATTGGCTTTATGATTGATTTTCAATGAAAAAATTATAGATTTTTTCTAAGTCATCTAATTGACTGACTTGGATTAGTAATCGGCGCTGCTCTAACTGAATGACTAAGATCCCATCTTCAGATAAATTCATGCTTTTTATCCGGCTATATTCAATAAAAGCATTAGCGTAGAAGAAACCTGTATTTTTAAACAACAGTTTGGGCCAACGGATATAAGAGATATAAACCGCAATTAATGCTAAACCCACTAATAAATAAGTGGTTAACGGTGCACCATTTGCCATGACATTATTGTAAATGAGGATAGCAATCAGCCCGACAAAGATGGCGCAGTCGATTTTGCTTTTACGTTTGAGGTGAACTTGTAGCCGGGTTTTGCCTTTCATCATATTCATGATGAATTCATCATAAATTGCATAAGCAAGAAGTAGGGCAATAAAGACAATTAAAACGATATCGGTAACCGACATGCAACAACTCCTGAAATAAAAAACCGGGAGTTTTCCCCCGGTTTTAGCTCAATCTAACGATGCAATTATGGTGCCAGGAAGCCAATCCAGTAGCCGAAGATACCGATAGCGAAGAAGCCCATAATAATCCAGAGTGCGTTAACTTTGCGGCGTAACAGCCACATACAACCGAAGGTTAACAGTAGTGGCACCAAGCCTGGCATCAACTGATCCAAGATGGTCTGCACCGTGGTGACGGTGGTCTCGCCATTCTGGTTGGTTATCTTGGACACCACAACCGGTATGTTGACGTGCGTCCACTTGTTAACCAAGGCCCCCATCACAAACAGGCCGAGGATAGACGCCCCTTCCGTCAGTTTTTGTAGCAGGCCGCCGTCCATATCGCTGACGATATTGACGCCTTTTTTATAGCCGTAGGCCACGCCATAGTATCGGGTCAGTAAACGTACCAGGTTAAACAGCACAAAGAACAGCAGCGGACCAAGTAGGCTACCGCTCATTGCGATACCCGCACCGAGAGCCGCCAATACCGGACGTACAGTACCCCAGAATATTGGGTCACCCACACCGGCCAGAGGCCCCATCAGGCCCACTTTGATACCGTTAATGGCCGCGTCGTCAATCTCCGCACCATTGGCTTTCTGCTCTTCCATCGCCAGCGTGACACCCAGAATCGGGGCAGCTACGAAGGGTTGGGTGTTGAAGAACTCCAGGTGGCGTTTGATGGCCTGCTTACGCTCTTCTGAGTTCTCTGGATACAGACGACGGATCGCCGGCACCATGGAGAAGCAGAAGCCCAGCGCCTGCATACGTTCGAAGTTCCACGACCCTTGGAAGAGGTTAGAGCGGATAAACACACCGCGGATGTCGGCGGGCGTGAGTTTCTTTTCGCCAGTTGTTGTTTTATCAACACTGGTTTTATCAAGCACAGTTGTTGTATCAACCATTTCTCTCACCTATTCCTAGTCTAATTCGTTATCAAGATCGTTATTGGCCGGGCCAGACTGTACAACCTGAGACTTGTTGTATTTCGGGCTGAGCTGGATATAAAGCAGGGCCATAACCACACCAATAACACCCAGAGCCACCAGGTTGAAGTTGGTAAATGCCGCAGTAACGAAACCTAAGTAGAAGAATGGCATCAGGTAGCCGGCACGCATCATGTTGATAACCATGGCGTAACCTACTACGACTATCATACCACCGGCGATATTCAGACCACTGGTAACCACATCAGGAATCGAGCTGAGCAGCATCTGAACTTCAGATGTCCCAACAGACAGGGCGACGATCAGGGCAGGGATAGCGATACGCATCGCCTGCAAGAACAGGGCAGAGATGTGGATCCAGGTGATTGCGCGTAGACTGCCACGTTCGGCGGCACCATCGGCGGCGTGCTGGAAGGCCACGGTAATGGTACGAACGATAATGGTTAATACCTGACCGGCGGCTGCCAGCGGAATAGCCAGTGCGATACCCGCACCGATGTCTTGACCGCCTGCAATAACCAGAATGGTAGAAATGATTGATGCCAAAGCTGCATCAGGTGCCACTGCGGCCCCGATGTTCATCCAGCCGAGTGCGATCATTTCCAATGTACCACCGATAATAATACCGGTTTTCATATCACCCAACACCAGACCGACTAAGGTACAAGCGACAAGGGGACGGTGGAATTGAAACTCATCCAGAATGGAACCCATCCCGGCAATACAGGCAACTATGAATATCAGCACAATCTGAAGAGTTGTGATCTCCATTGTACTTCTCCTATGACCAAAAAAGCTGAGTAAAAATAACCGTGCTCCAAAACAGAACAGGGCATAACCTTGCTACGTCGTTTTTAGTAAAGCTATTTATTAAGTTTGCTAATTAAATCCATCATTTTGAGCCGGCTATCGGAAGAGACTTTCCGAACTTCCAGTTCAATACCGCGCGCATTTAATTTATTAAAGGCTTCAATATCTTTTTCATCGACGGAGACCGCATTGTTCACCTGGGTTTTACCCTGACGGAATGCCATACCACCGATATTAACTGACTTAATGTCCACGCCAGCCTCAACTAAACGCACCACGTCAGTTGGGTTGGTAAATAGCAGCATGACCCGATCTTTGGCATATTTCGGGTTGTTGTAGACGCGGATAGCTTTTTCGACATCAACCACGTGCGCAGTGACACCCGGAGGGGCAACCTGCTTGAGCAAGGTGCTACGCATTTTGTCAGCGGCTACTTCGTCACTGACCACAATAATGCGGCTTACGTTAGTTTCTTTGGTCCAGCGAGTGGCGACCTGACCATGGATTAAGCGATCATCAATACGCACCAGCCCGAACTTCATATGATCGTTCGGACCTAAAGCGACGGCCGGAGCCTTGGCTTTCGGCGCAGGAGCAGGTTGTGGCGTTTCGGGCGCTTTAGGCTGCGCTTTTAGCGCTCTAACACCCTCACGCCCCGTCTCCACTGCAATCGCAATCAATTCGGAAAATGATGGGTTATCATCACGGGCCATAAAGGTTTCAACCAGCATCGGAATATTAATCCCGGCGACGACCTCATAGTTCTCTTTATCGGCAGCAATGCGGCTGGCGGCATTAAACGGACTACCACCCCAAGTATCAACCAGGAATACCACACCTTTGCTGGTATCTAGCCCGGTTAATTTACCGTTGTATTTCTCAATCAACGTTTCGGCATTCTCACCGGGGACGAAATCGATATAAGCGACGTTACTCTGTTCGCCTATAAGCATTTCAGCTGTTTTCAGCAGTTGTTCTGCCGCAGCCCCATGTGTGCCAATGATAATAGCTATACTCACTCGCTACCCCCTCTGTTAACTCAGAATTGAGTTCTCGCACGTAACAGAAAAATCTGTATTCACCAACGCCACTTCGGTACACATTGAATCTATTATGATAGTCACAATATCTATTCACTGCTGGCGATTTATACGTTACGGCAATGAATCGATTCAGGTTGATACCGCAATGTTGTTGGATGTGATTTATTTTAGTCAGTGAAAAAATAAATTATGTGACGGTGCTCATTTATTGGGACATGTTATGAATGATTTAGCTTACTTGGATAATTATTAATCACATAGATGAGCAGTATTGATGTGTTTGATCTGTAAAACATTCATCACAGTAGGTGTGTGATGCTTAAAATTTATGTGATTTGTATGAATATTGGCAGATAAGCCACATTGAGTTGCGGATAAATAGCCGCGGTGAAAAACACGGGGTATAAAATGGGGGAATATAGCGGGTTAGATAATAAATCCCCCTATGCTGATAAAAAGAATCCTGATAAAGTTAACGGCTCTATTAATTGTCAGGAGTTAAGGGCCTCAGCTCTCCCTATGGACTGTCACCGAAGTTACTGTTTTATTAGCGTTAATACCCAGCCAGTGGGTCTAAATCTGGTTATCCCATCACGCACTCTTGCTGCGTATAATTTCACCCGATCCTTCTGCGTATCTATACAGACAACCGTACCGCGGTGTTTTGCTGCGTCTGTTGCAGTGCGCACATCTTCTGGATCTTGTTCTTATTTTCGGAGTCTGACATGGAATTTCTAATGGACCCCTCAATTTGGGCAGGGTTACTGACGCTGGTGGTGTTGGAAATTGTTCTGGGTATTGATAACCTGGTATTTATTGCCATTTTGGCCGATAAACTTCCACCTAAACAAAGGGATAAAGCCAGAATTATCGGCCTGTCTCTTGCGCTGATTATGCGCCTGGGGCTGTTGTCGGTCATCTCCTGGATGGTCACGCTGACCACACCGCTCTTTAGTATCGGCAGTTTTAACTTCTCAGGGCGAGATCTGATTTTGCTGGTGGGGGGGCTGTTCCTGCTATTTAAAGCCACCACCGAGCTACATGAACGGCTGGAGGGTAACCAGCACGATGACAGTGCCAATCGCGGTTATGCCAGCTTCTGGGCGGTCGTCGCGCAGATTGTGGTACTCGATGCTGTCTTCTCACTGGATGCCGTAATTACGGCGGTGGGGATGGTCAACGACTTAGCAATTATGATGACAGCGGTCGTGATTGCGATGGGCGTGATGCTACTGGCATCGAAAACACTGACCCAGTTTGTGAACGCGCATCCAACAGTCGTGGTGCTCTGTCTCAGCTTCTTACTGATGATTGGCCTGAGCCTGATTGCTGAAGGCTTTGGTTTCCACATTCCGAAAGGCTACCTGTACGCGGCCATCGGCTTCTCTATCCTGATTGAGCTGTTTAATCAGATTGCGCGCCGTAACTTCATCAAACATGAGTCCCGCTTACCAAGACGCCAACGCACGGCTGAAGCCATCATCCGTTTAATGGGCGGTCGCCAGCAGCAGGAGCCGCAAAATGGCGATCCGCAGCAGGCGATACAGACCGAGGCCTTTGCTGAAGAAGAGCGTTACATGATAAGCGGGGTGTTGACCCTGGCATCCCGTTCAATGCGCAGTGTGATGACACCACGCACTGAGATCTCTTGGGTGGACTGTAATCGTTCACAAGCGGAGATCCGTGAGCAACTGCTTGATACGCCACACAGCCTATTCCCGGTGTGCCGCGACTCACTCGATCAGATAATCGGCGTAGTGCGGGCTAAAGATCTGCTAGTCGCCATTGAGCGCGGCGATTCAATTTGTGAGTTTGCTGCGGAAACGCCACCTATTGTGGTGCCTGATACCATGGACGTGATTAATCTGCTGGGTGTATTGCGTAAAGCAAAAGGCCGCTTAGTGGTGGTGAATGACGAATTTGGCGTCGTGCAGGGGCTGGTCACACCGCTGGATGTGCTGGAAGCCATTGCCGGTGAATTCCCTGATGAAGATGAAACGCCGGATATTGTTACTGATGGCGATAGCTGGCTGGTGAAAGGGGGGGCAGATTTGCACTCTCTGGAGCAGGCGCTGGATTGCCAGGAACTGGTGAGCCCAACCGCTGATTATGCTTCCCTCGCCGGTATGCTGCTTTCCCACTCCGGTCATATGCCAACCGTGGGCGATGTGGTTGAACTGCATAACCTGCGCTTTGAGATTATGGAGGTTTCAGATTACCGCATTGAGCTAGTCCGCATTACCAAGCTGAATAATGAGCTGGAAGAGTAAAATTGACTGACGGAGTTAAAGGTTAAAAAAAGGGGAGCTTCGGCTCCCCTTACTGATCGGGCAGGCTATCAATTTCTGAAATTAATTACACTGCACTTTAATTGCCAAGCCACCACGGGACGTTTCGCGGTATTTAGCATTCATATCTTTGCCGGTCTCAAACATGGTTTCGATCACTTTATCCAGTGAGACGCGCGGCTCACTGGTGCGGCGCATCGCCATACGTGCCGAGTTAATCGCTTTTACCGAGGCAATCGCATTGCGTTCAATACAAGGCACTTGTACCTGGCCCGCAACGGGATCACAAGTCAGCCCCAAATTGTGCTCCATGCCAATTTCAGCGGCGATACAGACCTGAATCGGGCTGGCACCCAGTAACTCGGCCAAACCAGCGGCGGCCATGGAGCAGGCAACCCCCACTTCGCCCTGACAACCCACTTCAGCGCCAGAAATAGAGGCGTTCATCTTATACAAAATCCCGACAGCGCCAGAGGAGAGGAAGTAGCGGATAAAGATTTCAGGGGTAACCGGCTCGATAAAGTGATCGTAATAGGCCAGTACTGCCGGGACGATACCGCACGCGCCATTCGTCGGGGCGGTGACGACACGACCCCCGGCCGCATTCTCTTCGTTAACCGCCAGTGCGTACATATTGACCCAGTCAATGACGTTCATTGGGTCATGGGAGAGTTTATCTGAGGAGACCAGCAAGCGGCGCAACGCAGCAGCACGGCGAGGGACTCGCAGTGGGCCGGGTAACACGCCCTCGGTATTTAGGCCACGATCGATACAGGCCCGCAT
Source organism: Yersinia sp. Marseille-Q3913 (assembly GCF_963892745.1). Lineage (NCBI taxonomy): Bacteria > Pseudomonadati > Pseudomonadota > Gammaproteobacteria > Enterobacterales > Yersiniaceae > Yersinia > Yersinia sp. Marseille-Q3913. The sequence goes on from NZ_CAWQAF010000008.1 coordinate 16,872, forward strand.
GGTCTGCCAGATGGCGGTGAAATAGGCGTCAATCTCCTCTTTACTGTGCATCGCCAGCTCATTTTGCATCACCATACCGGAGATGGACATACCGGTTTGTTCGCAATTAGCCAGAATTTCTTCCGCAGAATTAAACGGATAGGGCACGTTGACGGCATTCACCACCGCTTTACCAAAATGCTCTTCATCAACGATAAAACCACCGCCGATGGAGTAATAGGTTTTGCTCAGGACTTTCTCATCACCGGCAAAGGCGTGAATTTGCATCCCATTTTCGTGCAGCGGCAGATTATCACTGCGGAACACCATACCGCCCTCACGAGGGAAGTCCACTTCATGCAACCCATTGGCCAGCATCAATTTTTGGCGTAATTCCACATCACGAATAAAGGCGGGAATGCCATCGATATCAACGGTGTCTGGCATGTTACCCGCCAACCCCATAATAATCGCGATATCAGTGTGGTGACCTTTACCGGTCAGTGACAATGAGCCGTAAACATCCACGGCGACGCGCGTGACAGATGGCATCAGCCCTTGAGTCACTAGCAAATCAGCAAATTCCTTGCCAGCTTTCATTGGCCCAACGGTATGAGAGCTGGATGGACCGATACCAATTTTGAACATATCAAAAACGCTAATCACGCTAAAACTCCTTCACAACGCATCTTGTTATTCTTATCGCATAGGCAGCTAAGAATATCTGTAGTAAGTATAGCGTTCTGTGGCAGGCGACAGATAACTTCGCATCAAATACCGAGGTGAAGTCATGGTGATATCAGTCATGCCATCACAGAACGCTGTTAATTTGGGTACTACTGGTGTTGGCCGTATCAAGTTAATACCGCAACAGTTACCTATCACCCTTAGCAGCAGCGTAGGGTGATATCAGCGTTTTTACTCTCAGCTTTTAACCTTATATATTTAGTGGTTTATATTGATGAAAGATATTTTACAGGTATTTCATAACGCTGACAGGCGAGTTTACAGTTTTTTTAAAAAGGATGTGCAGGGAAAATAGAGTAAAAATCGATGTGATGGGGTGATAGGGATCGCTTTATGCTGTATTTCGGTTTTTTAAAGAGTAACGCTGTGAAGCGGATCACCCAGTATCCATGCCTGGAGTATGGGCTTAGATTAAATACTCACCTGTTGTGCCAATCGGCGGATAATCGCCGCTGTCAGCCCCCAAACAAACTGGCGTTCATACCAAGAGAGATAGACCCGGTGATTGATTCCGCCGCGATGGATATCCAGCGAATAGTAGCGGGAAAGACTCAGCGCCTCATGTAACGGCATTTCAAATAGCCCGGCGACCTCATCTTCATTGCCATGAAAAGCAATATTGTCGGGGACTAAACCGACAATCGGCGTGACCTGATAGCCGCTAGAGCTATCCAGCGGTGCCAGTTGCCCTAAGACATGCACTGCGGTGGCAGGGATAGCGACCTCCTCCTCAGCTTCCCGCAGGGCGGTCTCAATCAGTGAACTATCTGTTGGATCGGCTTTGCCGCCGGGGAAGGCAACCTGACCGGCATGTTTACGTAAATGAGTTGAGCGCCGGGTTAACAGTAATGTAGGTTCTGGCCGACAAATTATCGGGATTAATACCGCCGCATGACGACTATTGGCAGAAAAACAGCCCGGCTGCGGCAGCTGTAATTGGAAGCGGCTGATAAATTCAGGCAGTGTTTTTCCGATAAGCGGTCTATGCACACCATTCACAAACAAGTCACTCACTGAGTCTCTCACTCATCAGTTATCTCTACTTAAAAACGATACATTTTCAAGTTGCGGCAAAATGCGGGCGATTTTATCAAATGTTTCCTGATATTCAGCCTGCTCCTGACTATCAGCCACAATACCACCGCCAGCAGAACAGTAAATTTTGCCGTTTTCAGTCAATAGGGTGCGGATAGTGATGTTGGTGTCCATTGTGCCACAGCAACTAATATAGCCAATGTTACCGCAGTAAGCATTGCGCCGATGCGGCTCCAACTGCTCGATAATTTCCATTGCCCGGATTTTGGGGGCGCCAGTTATCGACCCGCCGGGGAAACAGGCGCGGAGCAGTGCCGTCGCCGGGCATTCTGCGGGCAGTGTGGCGGTGATGGTGCTGACCAAATGGTGCACCGCCGGAAAAGGTTCAACCACGAATAACTCCGGCACCCGCACGCTGCCCGGTTGAGCCACCCGGCCGATATCGTTGCGCAGTAGATCGACAATCATCAGGTTTTCCGCCTGATCTTTGCTGGAGTTCGCCAGCCGTGCCGCTTGCAAGCTATCCTGTTCAGGGTCAGTCAGTCGTGGCAGTGTGCCCTTGATTGGGCGAGTCTGAATCTGCTGGTTTTCCAGCCATATGAAACGCTCAGGTGACACGCTCAGTATCGCATTGTCGGGCAGACGTATAAAGGCGGAAAAAGGTGCGCGATTACTGCGGCTCAAAGCGAGAAAGGCTTGCCACTCATCGCCCTGATATTCAGCGCTGAATCGTTGCGCCAGATTGATTTGATAGCAGTCACCGCTGTGCAGATAGGCCTGGATTTGGCGGAATTTTTCGCCATATTGTTGGCGCGACATATTAGCCTGCCATGGGCTGGTGAGTGCAAAAGGCGTGACAGTGTCACTCGCCTTCTGCTGTTCCAGCCACTGTAGGCGCTTCCTGGCATCACCGTGGCATACCAGAGTCAGCTGATGCAACTGGTGATCAGCAATCAGTGCCCAGTCATACAAGCCAACGGCCATATCGGGCAAGGCGATATCTTGCTCGGCCAGCGCAGGCACCCGCTCAATTCGGCGGCCCAGATCATAACCAAACAGCCCCAATGCACCGCCCAAAAACGGCAGATCGGGATGCGGTGACATTGGTGGCGCGAATTTATCCAATTCTTGCTGCAATAACGTGAATGGATCTGCGGATGAGAATGTCTGCCCCTGAGTGCTGGAAATTTCAGTCTGTTCCCCTCGCGTGGTGAGCGTAACCAAGGGGTCGGCGACCAAAATATCAAAACGATTATGGGCGTGCTCGGCGAATCCGGAGTGCAACAACATGGCCCAAGCCTGATGGGCAAGTGGCGTAAATTGCTGGAGCAGGGCGTCAGGCTGATAGGGCAATGCTGTGAAGGTCAGGGGTTTTACACTCATGAGTCGCTACTCTTTTCTTTCGGCTGGAGAGGGTGCTGGTGAACATTGGGCCGCGGAGGAGATTAGCATAAATTGCGCGGTGGTTGGCGTCAGTTCTGCATCGGGCAGTCAATTCACCGCAGGGCAGAATAAACAGGTATACTTGAACAATTATATCTAGGAGATAAATCAATGCTAGCGGGTATGCCTTCACTCTCCCATGAGGAACAGCAAGAAGCTGTCGAACGTATTCATAAATTTATGTCGGAAGGTATGAGCAGTGGCGAGGCGATTGCCTTGGTTGCCGCAGAGATCCGTGAGCGGCATCAGGATGATCCACAAGCCATGGCTATCTTTGAAGACACTGATTTCGATGAGCACGAAGAGTCTGATTATCGCCGTGATAATGAGCCAGATGCGGATGAGATCGAAGATCAGTATGAGGGGTAATTGCCGAGTTGCCGATTAAGCCGCCAAACCCCGATGATTCAATTTGGAACGGTGAGGACGGGTGGAATAGTCAAGCGTCCGCGCCAGGGATGGCGCGGCTCGAGCCTCCAGGGAGGGATTTACGGCGTCTTGATGATCTATCCGTTCTCTCCGCTCAGACGATTTTGTCAATAACCTTGGTTTTTTACTTAGGGCAGCGATTTACTTCCCACTCACCACGACAGCACCTGCCGCGCGTTTCGCCACCTCAATGGCGGTGCTAATATCATCAGCAACTGCTAGCGCCACGCCTAAGCGCCGTTTACCGGCAATCTCCGGCTTACCAAACAAGCGAATTTGTGTATCACCCGCTAGCGCGGTTTCCAGCCCGTGGTAATGGATATTTTGGCTGGTTAACTCAGGCAGAATAACGGCTGATGCTGCCGCGCCATATTGGCGAATAGTGCCAATTGGCAGCCCAAGAAATGCGCGAACATGTAACGCGAATTCAGACATATTTTGCGAAATCAGGGTCACCATACCGGTATCATGTGGGCGGGGTGAGACTTCGCTGAAAATAACCTCATCGCCACACACAAACAACTCCACACCAAATAGCCCGTGGCCGCTCAACGCCGTCACCACCTGAGAAGCTATCTCTTTCGCTCGCGCCAATGCCACCTCACTCATCGCCTGTGGTTGCCAGGATTCACGGTAATCGCCATCTTCCTGACGGTGACCAATAGGCGCGCAGAAATGAATGCCATCAACTGCGCTGATGGTCAGCAGGGTAATTTCAAAATCAAAGTGCACCAGCCCCTCGACAATCACCCGCCCGCCGCCAGCACGCCCGCCAAGCTGCGCGTAATCCCACGCCGTCTTAAGCTGCTCTTCATGGCGGATCAGGCTCTGCCCTTTACCGGAAGAGCTCATCACCGGCTTCACAATGCACGGATAGCCAATATCACTCACTGCCTGGCGAAATGCGCTCTCGGTATCCGCGAAACGGTAGCTGGAGGTGGGTAATTGCAACGTTTCAGCTGCCAGACGGCGGATCCCTTCACGGTTCATCGTCAGGTGGGTCGCTTCGGCGCAGGGCACCACGCGTTGACCCATTTTCTCTAATTCAACCAGCATATCGGTGTCGATAGCTTCAATCTCCGGCACGATATAGTGTGGTTTTTCTTGCTCGACTAACTGTTTCAGCGCCACACCATCGAGCATGTTAATCACATGGCTGCGATGGGCGACATGCATCGCGGGTGCATCTGCGTAGCGATCAACAGCAATCACCTCCAGTCCCAGTCGCTGGCATTCAATCGCCACCTCTTTGCCCAACTCGCCGGAGCCTAGCAGCATGACACGGGTGGCGCCTGGGCGCAGAGCGGTTCCAATTGTTAGCATAGTGAGATACCTAATCTGTGTGAGATGACACATTCATTCGACGTGCAATTAATTTTATGGGCGTCAGTATAGAGTAAAACAGCAACGAAAACGATTGCGTATCCAGCCGAACAGAACACGTTGGCGCATCTATCCGGTGAATTTTGAGGGAATAACATCCCACGAATGAATATTGGCATGATAAGCGCGCGGGTTGTGGGGCCGCATCAGGGCTATTTGCGCCGGTTTTTACACTATTGTTCCGGCCATGGCGCCATTTCTGGTATTATCGCGCCAAAATATTGCGCTTGCCTTCAGGCCATCGCTGCCATTCCATCCAGTTATAAGAGTTATTGCCGTGAGCACAACTTCCTTCTCTTCCCTGACACTGCCTGCTGAGCAGTTGTCCAATCTTAATGAACTTGGCTATACCGAAATGACACCGGTACAAGCCGCAGCACTGCCGGCAATCCTCAATGGGCAGGATGTCCGGGCGAAGGCCAAAACCGGTAGCGGCAAAACAGCGGCATTCGGCATTGGTTTGCTAGACAAAATTGCGGTGGGTGAGTTTGTGACTCAAGCATTAGTGCTGTGTCCGACCCGCGAATTGGCCGATCAGGTCAGCAAAGAGTTGCGTCGCCTGGCCCGTTTCACTCAGAACATTAAAATCCTGACCTTGTGTGGTGGCCAGCCAATGGGCCATCAACTGGATTCTCTGGTACATGCGCCACATATTGTGGTGGGTACGCCGGGGCGTATTCAGGAACATTTACGCAAAAAAACACTGGTCCTTGATGATCTCAAAATTCTGGTATTGGATGAAGCTGACCGCATGTTGGACATGGGTTTCACCGATGCCATCGACGATGTGATTGCCTACACCCCGCCACAGCGCCAAACGCTGCTGTTCTCCGCCACTTATCCGGCTGGAATTGAACAAATTAGTGCGCGGGTGCAGCGCCAGCCGGTCAATGTTGAAGTGGATGATGGTGATGAAGCGCCCGCCATTGAGCAGGTGTTCTTTGAAACCACTCGCGAAAAACGGTTACCGCTGCTTATCTCGGTACTTAGCCACTATCAGCCGGCATCTGCGGTGGTATTTTGTAACACCAAAAAAGATTGCCAAAGTGTCTATGAAGCCTTGGAGTCCCATGGCATCAGTGTGCTGGCGTTGCACGGTGACTTAGAGCAACGTGACCGTGATCAGGTGTTGGTCCGCTTTGCTAATCGTAGCTGCCGCGTACTGGTGGCAACAGATGTTGCCGCCCGGGGTCTGGATATTAAAGATTTGGAGCTGGTGGTTAACTTTGAACTGGCGTTTGATCCCGAGGTTCACGTACATCGCATTGGCCGTACCGGACGGGCAGGGATGAGTGGCCTTGCCGTCAGCCTGTGTACACCGCAAGAGATGACCCGCGCTCACGCAATTGAAGATTATCTGCAAATTAAGCTGAAATGGACGCCAGCAGATCAGCTGAGCCGCAGTGCTAACACCATGCTGGAGCCAGAAATGGTGACCTTATGCATCGACGGTGGGCGCAAAGCAAAAATTCGGCCCGGCGACATTCTGGGTGCATTAACCGGTGATGCCGGTTTAACCGCGGCGGATGTGGGTAAAATCGACATGTTCCCTGTTCATGCTTATGTTGCCATCCGCAAGGCCAGTGCCAAACGCGCCTTACAGCAGCTGCAACAAGGCAAGATTAAAGGCAAAAACTGCAAAGCCCGGTTATTAAAATAAGCACAGTGGGGCGATGGAGGTTGCATCGCCCCGATAAATCACATTATACTGTGTTTATGTACAGTTATCTGTAAGCAAAAAGGACATTTATTCATGGCCGTTGAAATAAAATTCGTCGTGGTAAGACAGGGTGAGGAAAAAATGACTTTCACAACCAAAAAAGAAGCCGATGCCTACGATAAAATGCTGGATTTGGCGGACAACTTATCTGAATGGTTGTCACAAGCGCCGCTATCGCTCGAAGAAGAGCAGCGCGAAGTGCTGAGTTTCTTCCTGGCAGAAAATAAAGATGCATTGGGGCAAATTCTCCGAGGCGCCAGCCCTGCGGCCCCTGTCGATGGGCAGCCAAAAACCAAGTCTGAAAAAAGTTCGGCTGAGAAAAAAACCAAACCTGAAGAAAATCAAGCCGCTTAATCTACTAACTTCCGGCAGAAAGTGGAAAAGGGATCTAAAATGAATCGTGAAATCACCTTCTTTCGCCGCTTTGAGGCGGATATTCTGGTAGATCGCAAAACGATCACTATCCGGGATAGCAGTGAATCCGATTTTCGCCCAGGGGAAATCCTGCGGGTATGTCGCAATGAAGATGGCGTTTTTTTCTGCCATATCAAGGTAAAGTCGGTTACGCCAGTCACACTGGATGCCCTGACTGAACGCCATGCTGAGCAAGAAAATATGTCATTAGATGAACTGAAAAAGGTGATTAAGGCTATCTATCCGGGCCTGGAACAGTTTTACTTGATTGAGTTTACTCGGTGTTAATTACGCAACGCTAACGCGCTGATTCTGCAACGTTGTTGATGCTGTAACCAGCCTTATCAGCAACTGCTGATGCTTGGCATCAGCAGGTAATCGTGTCACTCTCGTGTTAACGAACACAGATGGATAACTCAACTAATGACCACACCTCCAAAGGCCGATAAGCGCCCTTATCCGATAACTATGCACGGCGATACCCGTGTAGATGATTATTATTGGCTACGTGATGATGAGCGCACAGATACTGATGTCCTGAACTATCTGCAAGCTGAAAATGCCTTCACTGAGGCAGTGTTGAAACCGCAGCAACCGTTGCGCGAAGTCTTGTATCAAGAGATGGTCTCCCGTATTCCGCCGCAAGAAGAGTCCGTCCCCTATATCCGTAACGGCTATCGTTATCAGACACGTTTTGAGCCGGGCAATGAATACGCGATTTATGTACGTCAACCGGTCTGGGCTGATAGCACTTGGGAAACCTTACTGGATGGCAACCAGCGCGCCGCAGATAGCGAGTTTTATACTTTAGGTGGTTTGGATGTCAGTCCAGATAATCAACGATTGGCGGTTGCAGAGGATTTCTTATCGCGTCGGCAATATGATATCTGGGTAAAGCAGTTGCAAACTGATGTCTGGCACGAGGAGGTTATCAGCAACACCTCGGGGAATTTTGAGTGGGCCAATGACTCAAAAACTCTCTATTACGTGCGCAAACATGAAAAAACGTTATTGCCCTATCAGGTCTACCGCCATGTCGTGGGCACTGATCCTAAAGGGGATCAACTGATTTATCAGGAAACTGACGACACCTTCTATGTTGGTTTGGAAAAAACCACCTCTGAGCGCTATATCGTTATTCACCTGAGCAGCACCACAACCTCTGAAATTCTACTGCTGGATGCTGATCAACCTCAGCCAGTACCACAGATGTTTGCTCCGCGCCGTAAAGACCATGAATATGGTTTGGATCACTATAAGCAGTATTTCTACATCCGCTCAAATAAAGAGATGCACTCAAGTAAAGACGGCAAAAATTTTGGGCTGTACAAAATTGCCGAAGCAGGAAAAACGCCGAGTGATCTTGCTGATGAATCCCAGTGGCAGCCACTAATTGCGCCAAGAATGGAGGTCATGCTGGAGGGGTTCAGCTTATTCCGTGACTGGCTGGTGGTGGAGGAGCGCAGTGAAGGGTTAACGCACCTGCGACAAATACATTGGGTAACGGGTGAAGAAAAATCTATTACTTTTGATGACCCTACCTATGTTACCTGGCTGGCGTATAACCCTGAACCAGAAACTGAACTGCTGCGCTACGGCTATTCATCCATGACCACGCCAAGCTCTATGTTTGAGCTTAATATGGATACCGGCGCGCGTCAGTTGCTCAAACAGCAGGAAGTGAAGAATTTCACGCCAGAAAAGTATCGTAGTGAACGGATTTGGGTCACAGCAACCGATGGTGTCAAAATCCCTGTTTCACTGGTTTATCACCGCGACCATTTTGTGTCGGGCGCTAACCCACTGCTGGTTTATGGCTACGGCTCATACGGCAGCAGCATGGACCCTGCATTCAGTGGCAGCCGGTTAAGTTTGTTGGACCGTGGTTTTGTCTTCGCACTGGCGCATATTCGTGGTGGTGGCGATTTGGGCCAACAATGGTATGAAGATGGCAAATTACTCAATAAGTTGAATACATTTAACGATTTTATTGATGTCACTAAAACGCTGGTTGCTGAGGGTTATGGCGATGCTAATCGTGTCTTTGCCATGGGCGGCAGTGCAGGTGGTTTACTGATGGGGGCGGTGATCAATCAAGCGCCTGAATTATATAAAGGCGTCGTGGCACAGGTGCCATTTGTTGATGTGGTCACCACGATGCTGGATGAATCAATCCCACTGACCACGGGCGAATATGATGAATGGGGCAATCCAAACGATAAGGCGTATTACGACTATATCAAGCAATACAGCCCATACGATCAGGTTAAAGCCCAAGATTACCCGCACATGCTGGTCACGACCGGTTTGCATGACTCTCAGGTTCAATATTGGGAACCGGCAAAATGGGTCGCCAAACTGCGTGAAATGAAGAGTGATGATCACCTATTGCTGCTTCACACCGATATGGATTCCGGTCATGGCGGCAAATCAGGGCGTTTCAAAGCTTATGAGGATATCGCTTTGGAATACGCATTCATTCTCTCCTTGGCTTAATATTGCTATGAGTATTACGTCAGGTAATGCGTCAGGGTATGGCGCATATCTGGCGTAAGATCAGTGATTGAGGCTAACATCCAGCGCAGATAGTCGGGATCTTGTCGGGCTATCATCAACCAAATCAATAGAGGCGACCTCGGCAATACCGCCTTCTAAGCCGCAAGTTTCAGTATCGATCACACGAAAATACATGCTTGCCCTCCCATGCTTATCCATGATGATTAGCAACAAAAAACCCGCCTTTCGGGGCGGGTTGACTAACGAGACGAAAAGTCCGTTATTCTGCGCTGGAAGAAGATGACTTCTTAGCGCGTTTGTCAGCTTTTTTCTCAGCTGGCGTTTTTAGTGGCTTTTTCTTCGCGTTCTTTTTGCTGTCCATTCCCTTACTCATGGCTTGCCTCTCTTTACCTTCGGTTAGGTTGGTACGCCCACCTATTAACCACCTTATGGGGACCAGTTGCAAGAGGATAAACCATCACCGAGATTAATACATTGTTTAACAAGAACATTATTAAATATTAATCTCTCTCGTTACTGCTTAATACGCGCCCCATTGTGATCTAACACCGCATAATTTACTGAGATATGGCGTAATTATCGCCAGTTGATAGAATTAATGGGCTGATTGGCGTAAATGTGATGTTTTATCGTTGACCATGCGTGCTGTATAGGCTTTGATAACTTTAATGTCTAATAACAAACATGGAAAAATAATGGAACAATTACGTGGGCTTTATCCAGCGTATGAACCCTACGACAGTGGTTTATTAGACACCGGCGATGGGCATCAGATTTACTGGGAACTCTGTGGTAACCCCGATGGCAAACCGGCGGTATTTATCCATGGCGGTCCAGGTGGGGGAATTGCCCCTTACCATCGGCAACTTTTTAATCCGACGAAATATAAAGTCCTGCTGTTTGATCAGCGTGGATGTGGGCGCTCAAAGCCCCATGCCAGTCTGGAGAACAACACGACCTGGCACTTGGTCGAAGATATCGAACGGCTACGTAAAATGGCTGGTGTGGATAAATGGCTGCTATTTGGCGGTTCGTGGGGCTCAACACTCGCGCTAGCCTATGGAGAAACGCATCCTGATCGAGTCAGTGAGATGGTTTTACGTGGGATTTTCACACTGCGGAAAAAAGAGTTGCATTGGTACTATCAGGAGGGGGCTTCGCGCTTCTTCCCTGATAAATGGCAACGCATATTGTCAATTCTATCGCCTGAAGAGCAGGGCGATGTGACTGCGGCTTACCGCAAACGGCTGACATCCCCTGATAAGGCGGTGCAGTTGGAGGCGGCAAAAATCTGGAGCCTATGGGAGGGTGAAACGGTCACATTATTGCCGACCAAAAGTTCTGCCTCCTTCGGTGAAGATGATTTTGCTTTGGCCTTTGCCCGCATTGAAAATCACTATTTTACCCACTTAGGTTTTTTAGACGATGATAATCAACTGCTGGATAACGTGACGCGTATTCGCCATATTCCTGCTGTTATTATTCATGGCCGATATGATATGGCTTGCCAGCCACAGAATGCGTGGGACTTAGCGCAAGCCTGGCCAGAAGCTGAACTGCATATTGTTGAAGGTGCCGGGCACTCCTTCGATGAGCCGGGGATCTTGCATCAGTTGATCCTTGCAACAGACAAATTTGCCCGCAAACTCTAATTATCTGCTCGACGCACTCCCGCCGATTCAGCTCTGCGGGAGTATCTTACGGATTATTTCATCTTAGGTTCATACGGCAAACGCGAGAATTTATTCGACTCGATTCGGTAATAAGCGAGCCGTTGCGAAAAGTATTCACGTAGCTCCTCGGGCTGCTCTCGTGCGACCATTTCAGGAATGACGGGCATGTTGTAGCGCTCTTTAAATGTCACACCTGATGCCGCCAAATCCACATTCATTTTGGCTGTTTCTTCGTCAGAAAGCTCGGTCAGATTATATCCCATTGTCTTCTCCTTTTTGCTCGTGGCGACTATGGCGCAAAAGGTAATGCAGGCGGCAGATATTGGCAAGCAGCTAATGTCTCAAAATGATGGATGTTTAAAGTGCTTCGCGAGGCAATAATATTATTTCTCAGATAAGTCATTTATTATTTATTGCTCGTGTACTTAAATAAGAATCATTCTTTTTACTGTTTCCGTGATAATGTTAATGATTCTTATAATAATTCACTTATGATTTCCTTCTTAAAATTACCTTTTTAAAACAATAAATTAAATTATTTACTGTTTTTCACTAATATTAATGTGAATAGGGTGTTCTTATTTTGTTTTTATCTTGGCATAATACAAAAAGTTAATCGTTGCTTACCTGCATTATAAAAATAAGGGAATTACTATGTTGAAAACAGAAATGGCACAAAAGCTCAATGAGCAGCTGAATCTGGAATTTTACTCTGCAAACCTATATCTACAAATGAGTGCCTGGTGCAGCGATAAAGGTTTTGAAGGTGCAGCCGCATTTTTAAAAGAGCATTCTCTAGAAGAGATGCAGCACATGCAGCGCTTATTTGAATACCTCAGCGGAACAGGTTCGATGCCAGTTTTGGGCACGATCGGTGCGCCACCAATCGATTTTGCATCATTGGCCGATGTATTCAAACTGACTTATGAGCATGAGCAACTGATTACCACTCAAATTAATGAGCTTGCCCATGTTGCAATGACCACCCACGACTACTCCACATTCAATTTCCTGCAATGGTATGTTGCTGAACAGCATGAAGAAGAAAAACTGTTCAAATCCATCCTGGATAAATTGGCACTGGTGGGTAATAGCGGTAATTCACTATTCTTTGTTGATAAAGATCTGAAAACCATGGCTGCTCAAAGCCATACTCAAGCTTAATTTTTAGCCTGATATCTCCTGATGGAATATTCACCGCAGTTTCTGCTACCCCAAAGGTAACCAGAAACTGCGGTTCGTCGTCGCCCCTGGCAGTGCTTATCGATACCCCCTTTATCTTATTGTTTTTGTGCTAATTACATATTGTTTACCTTTGGTTTCTCGACTTGCCATAACTAAATCGTTATCATTTGCATTAACGATAAGAGAGTGAGTTGAGCTATCGTTCAATCATTGGTGATATTTCAATCACCACTCAGAAACTGGCGTTTTATTTTGTGCCCTACCTCACAGGTAGGGCAATTGACTGGATGTGATAGGGGTTCGCGCTGCCAATATAGGATATTGTTGGTAGTAGACTGATTCTTCTCCCCATCGATAAAGGGATACTATGTTTATTCGAAAAGTACGTTCTTCTTGCCGCATGTTATCGGCGCTTATCGTGTTATTTGTTGGGCTATCCAGTCAGCAAGCCCTCGCTCACGCACATCTGAAAATTGAATCCCCGGCAGCCGATACCACTATAGGTTCAGCGCCAGAAGCACTGACATTGGGCTTCTCTGAAGGCATTGAATTGAATTTCAGTGGCGTGAAGGTGACGGGTCCAGATAACAATGTGGTAAAAACGGGTGAGTTAAAATTGGACCCGGTCAATAACACACAATTGATTTTGCCGATTGATCATGCTTTAACTGCAGGTAAATATAATGTTTCGTGGCATGTGGTGTCTGTTGATGGTCATAAAACCAAAGGCACATACAGCTTCACTGTGAAATAGTATGTCTTTAGCGGCCTTACTTATTCTATGTCGCTTCCTGCATTTTCTAGCGGTGATGCTGATGTTTGGCATCAGTATATTCACCGCTACATTAGCGCCAGACTCATTCTCAGCGACACTCAAAAAACGCCTGTTACCTCTACTTATCTTCAGCACCACTCTTGCATTTATCTCTGCTGTTGGGTTGTTAGCGATTCAAGCTGGCATGATGGGGGATGGCTGGGCTGATACCTATCGGCTGACCGTCTGGTGGGCCGTTTTTGGCACGCGTTTCGGTCAGGTATGGCAATGGCACCTTGGCCTCTCTATCTTGAGCCTGTGGATAATCTTGCTGGATTCCCCCCGTAACAGCTACCGACTGATGGTGGTTTGCTCAACACTATTACTGGCAAGTTTGGCTTTCACCGGGCATGCTGCTATGCACGATGGTGCGCTGGGATGGATCCACCAAACTAATCAAATCATACATCTGCTCAGCGCGGGTTATTGGTTCGGTTGCCTACCGCCTTTAGTGATCTGCCTTGCATATACTCGTAATAGTAATGTTAAGCGTGAAGCCATCACTACATTGATTCGATTCTCCAGCTGGGGCCATTTATCAGTTGCATTGGTATTGGTGACCGGTGTCATTAACAGCTTGATTATGCTGCGTGATACGACACTGGCTCTGACATCAAGTTATCAGTTGCTATTGCTGAGTAAAGTGGTCTTGGTGGTGCTGATGATGGTCATCGCGCTGATTAACCGCTATCGGATTGTGCCTATGCTCAGGCAACTCCCTACTAAAGCCAACTATTGGCTGGTGGTCAATAGTTGTGCTGAAATTCTGCTGGGTGCGGCGGTGCTACTATTGGTCAGTGTTTTTGCGACCATGGCCCCGGTATAGCGTGAGATGATAAGCAACAGATATTGTCACTAAGCTTGCATCAACGCCTCGGTATGCGAGAAAATCAACACAATGAATTAATTGAGGATAATTAAGATGAAGGGTTTTGTGCTGACGTTATCGTTACTGATGCTATCAGTTAATGCTATGGCTGCCGGGAAGATCATCACTGTCAGTAAGTTTGAATTTGGCAAGCAGTGGGCATTTACCCGGGAAGAAGTGATGTTGGAATGCCGTACAGGTAATGCCTTGTTTGTGATTAATCCGAGCACCTTAGCGCAATACCCCCTAAACAATATTGCGACCGAACAGATGAAGTCTGGGCACGTATTAGCAAAACCGCTAGATGTTTTGCTACTGGATGACAAGGCAAATCCGGGGCACAAAATGAGTTTAGACCCCTTCCAGCAGCGCGCCATGACATTATGTCAAAAGTAAGCTTGGCACTTTTGGTGCTTACAAGTATTAATCTATAATTAACAAACGATTACTTTTGTTGCCTTGAGGTTGAGCTTTTATCACCAAAATTAATTTACAATCGCAATTAATCACTCCTGCTGTCAAGTTGGCTAAATACATGTACTCGACTACGCTTAAGTAGTACGGCTGAATAAGCCTACGTTAATGCCAACTTTTAGCGCACGGCTCTCTCCCAAGAGCCATTTCCCTAGACCGAATATAGGAATCGTATTCGGTCTTTTTTTAATTTATTGATTTTAAACGGTTTATTTCATAACAAACGAAAATAAACGAAATTTCCCCGAAATCCTATACTCGGCCTAAATCTCAACCCACTCATTTTTACGTGAATCCAGGTATACATTCGTCATTTTCATCGATTTGTGTCCAAGCAATTTCTGTGCAAACTCCTTACCGTATTCTGCTTCATACAGCCGCCCGAGCAGACTTCTGATTTTATGGAAGGTTGGCGGACTCTCATCAAAACAAAATCTGTTCCTTTCTCGCTGGAGTGCCGCTGATAGACGCCTCCAAACTCAGGCCACACAGTGATCAGGTCCTGCAATCTGGTATAGTCTTAAAAATTACAGGTATAATCCCACAAATTTTTCAACTGGGTTAGAAACGAAGATGACAAAACTTACCTTACAAGAGCAGATGCTAAAAGCTGGATTAGTGACCAGCAAAAAAATGGCCAAAGTCCAAAGAACGGCTAAAAAATCACGAGTTCAAGCTCGTGAGGCAAGAGAGACTGTGGAAGAAAATAAAAAAGCTCAACTTGAGCGTGATAAACAGCTAAGCGAACAACAAAAACAAGCTGCTTTATCTAAAGAATATAAAGCTCAGGTGAAGCAGTTAATTGAAATGAATAGAATCGGCATTTCAAAAGGCGATATTGGTTTTAACTTCACAGATAATAATTTAATTAAAAAAATAGTTGTGGATAAGCTTACCCAAGCTCAGTTGATTAGTGGTCGTCTCGCCATTGCTCGTTTGGTTGTTGATAACAGTGGCGAGAGTCAATACGCTATTATCCCCGCGAGTGTAGCCGATAAAATTGCGCAGCGAGATGCGAACAGTATTGTATTAAATAGTGCGCTTAGTCAGGAAGAGCAAGATGGGGAAGATCCGTATGCCGATTTTAAAGTACCCGATGATTTGATGTGGTAATTAACCTTTTCAGAACGGGCAGGCATTACGGGCTTTGATCCATTCTTCGCTGATGGGATGAACAAAATGCAACTCACTGGCGTGCAGCATCAGCCGCGGCGTCCGTTCGGTGCCTGGCAGCAGGCGACCGCCATACAGGTCGCAGCCCCAAATAGGGTGGCCCAACTGCTGGCAGTGGATGCGTAGTTGATGGGTGCGCCCGGTCTCCGGGGTTAGCTCTACTCGCGTCAACGGCAGTAACGTCCTGTCTTGCAACTCGCGATAAAAGCGCTCAACGACCTGATAGCGGGAACGAGCGGGCTTGCCGTGGATTGAGCTAATCGACATCAGCGGGAACAGCGCCGGGTCTTTGGCAATCGCAGCGTCTATCACCCCTTCGTTGTCATCCAGATGTCCGCAAAGCAGTGCGCTGTATACTTTGGTCACTGTGCGCTGACTGAACTGTTGGCAGAGGGCGGCATTGATAGCCTTATTGCGAGCAATCACCATCAGCCCGGAAGTACCGAAATCAAGGCGGTGGACCAGGGTGCAGCCGGGGAATATCTGTACCAGCCGATGATGCACCGAATCGATATTTTGCGGATTTTTCCCCGAGAGGCTGAGCAGCCCGGCGGGTTTATTGATAAGCACCAGGTGATCGTCCTGATAGAGAGTCTCTATCTTGTCATGGCACGGCGGGGCAATAAAGGTATCAATAATCGTAGACATCAGGCTGCCCGGATGGAGAGTGGGAGCGGATAATAACGAATTTTCAGCCGACTGGCGAATCTGGCTGTTCGCCGAATGAAACGACTGTGGCAATCTGTCATGCATCAATGAGATTCATCATTGCCAGGATGGCGGTATACTTCACCACAGATCAATACGACATCTGGCCTTCTTTCATGGAGGCGCAGAGCGACAGCCATACATTCGTGGCGCGTTGTGTAGATATCATCAGTCACAGGCAGAGCCTCGCAAGCATCCATCCCGCAGGTACTAACCAGTAAAACAAATCCTATGAGCATATATTCTCCTTATTTATAGGATTTATATGAGTATAGCGTGTTTATCGCAGAGATTGTCTTCTCGTTTTGTATTGAAGAAATAGGCACTTTATTATTTGGTTAAATATCAATCAAGCTTGATTGTAGCTACGGCAGTTGCTTCCTAAAATAGTGATAAATTGGCATTATGTAGGTATGGATTAGGTTTTTAGGATAAACAATGAAACAGTTTCCTTTTGATAAACGTTATGAGATTGAAGATGCCAACGGCGTCATTGAGTTCTATATCGATGGTGATGAGTATATTCGTGGTCTGGATGGCGTACCGGGCTACCGAATTGATGGTTATGAAGTGTATGAACATAATGCAGCGGCAAAACTCGCTGGTTTTCTTGAAGGGAAGCATATAACAACACCAGATGCTGATATCCTGTTAACGATTTTAGATGATCAGCAACCTGAGGATTAATCTTCGCTATTTATTGGTTTTCGGTCGTGGAAAGTTGCAATACAAGAATACTACGTAGCTTTCCAACGAAAAATATCGCGCTATTCCTGATGATGATTTTTTACGGAAGGTGCTATTCAGTCAGCATAAAACTGATTAATGTAAATCTTCTTAGTGATAACCCGCCGGAGTCTCAATGAATCAGCAAACTATTACCCTGTACACCGATGCCAATTTTTTCAGCCCTTATGTGATGTCAGTATTTGTGTCACTGACAGAAAAAGCGCTCCCTTTTACATTAAGCACGATTGACCTGTCCAGTGGGGAGAATTTACAGGAAGCCTATACCCGGCTCTCTACAACACGCCGGGTGCCGACGCTGGTTATTGATGATTTTCAGTTATCTGAATCTTCGGCAATATCAGAATATTTGGAGGAGCGTTTTCCCTCGCCAGATTATGCGCGAGTTTATCCGCAAGATAGGCAAGAACGTGCTCGATCACGTGAAATACAAGCATGGTTACGGAGTGATTTTATGCCAATCCGAACTGAGCGCTCAACAGAGGTCGTTTTTGGCGGTTTAAGGTTGCCACCTTTATCTGAGAGCAGTTAACAAGCAGTGAATAAACTTATTTCAGGGTTGGAGCCTTTATTGTCGGATGGGCGAAAATATCTATTCAATGAGTGGTGTATTGCCGATACCGACCTGGCATTGATGCTGAATCGTCTGGTCCTGAATGGTGATCCGTTACCAGAATATCTTCGTCAGTATGCGAGTTACCAGTGGCGGCGGCCATCAGTGCAGCAGTGGCAAGCATTGTCGCAGAAATAGAACAGTATCGGCTTTGATGCCACGGCTTATATGACATCAAGCCGAATTGTGGCTGTGGGCCATGAAAGAGTGCAGCAGTGATAGAGATAATAAAGAGTGAATTCTATTGAATCTGCTGTTTTATCAAACTGTTAGCTTCAAATGAGAACAATTTAAGCAGCATATGAGCAGAGAGGGAGTAATTGTGCTACACTATGCGACCGATAATCAAGGATAAAACATGAAAAAAGTCTCAATCATTGCTCAGTGCTTAATAAACGCTAAGAGTTTCAGTGAGATGTCCGAAGCTGAATCCTCGATAAAAAAGGTTTTCAACGATAGTTACGCAGATCACTCTTTTGATGAATGGAATACTGACGTTTCTACTTTGAGTGCTAACCGTATTATCAGCCTGGTTGCTGGTGCTTCCAAGGTTCGGGTCAGAGGGTTGATCCAAGAATTATGGAATCACTGATCTCAGCCCAACGGTTTCCAATAACCTGCCTACCACTTCACTACGTCAAGCATGCCCGCCATGCTGCGTGGTGAATGTGTTCTCCCCGTGCCTTTCCATTTCCCGCTTGTCTCTTTCCGTTGTATTGCGTAAAACCGGCGACCTCCAGTCATCAAAAGCAGGTCCGGTACAGGTAATCTAAGTAAACGCTGACCACCCCACGGTTTATTGCCGTTGGTTAACGTAATCTAACGAGGTTGTACAACAGAGAGGCGATCATATGTCATTTTTTGATAGCGTTAAAAAGCTGGTGAGCAGTGCTAAAGTCAAAATTAAGTGCCCAGATTGCGACGCAACTTCCGAGCAGAGCTCAGAAAAAGTACAGAAAAATACGGCGCTGGTCTGCCCGAAGTGTGGCTGCTTATTTTTACCTAAAGATAAACACTAATGGCGATGAAATCAGCCAAAGATCATCGATGCCCACCGCAGCAGCATGAGTGCACCGCAGATACACAGTAATACCACAAACATTTTCCAATGTTTTGTCTGCAAGCGTTTGGTCACCATAGAGTCCTTATCTGGTTTCACTATTATTGTTTGGCAAGGCGCTGCGGGATCTATTTGTCTGCCGCAACTTAGTTATAGTAGCGAAAAATTATGCTGACGCGAGCGTTAGTTTATGCCGATAAAGTGTAATATGCGTTATATCAATAATATTACGAATAGGAATAATTAAGCTATGACTATAATCCCACAAAAATATGAAGATGCCGAGCGCTGGGCTTTTGGTGATACTGAGCAAGTCGCAGATGAGTTATTGGCGTTGGTACTAAACGGCACTAAAACAGCGACCTGCGCGGCATTAGATGAAGATGGTGTCCCGCAGGCGGGCGATCTATTTGTGGTTGTTAATGGTCGCAATGAACCTGTATGTGCGGTAGAGCTGACCGAGGTTGAATTGAAAACCTTTGATCAGGTTGATGAAGCTCATGCTTTGGCTGAAGGTGAGGGCGATCGCACGCTGACTTATTGGCGTAAGACACAACAGCGTTTTTTTGAGGAGTACGAGATGTTTTCCCCGGATATGATGCTGATTTGTATGCAGTTCAAAGTACTAGAAAAGTTCTGATAGCTGATTTTACTGATTATTCATTGATCTGTCAGCACCATCGAATCACCAGAGAAGATACCGCCACTCATATGTTTTAACTATGGGTTGACGGTTCTTCTTGTTGCAATAATCAAGTTACCTTCATTACCCAGGCATCCTGGTTCTGGTCATAATGTTTTTTGTATAGCAGTCGGTCTTTACCATCTAGCGTTGCAGGAATACTGGTATGCTCATCCCACCCATCAAGCTGCATACATAAGTCAGGATCCGATTTACAGGGGATACTGAGGGTATGTTCACCCTTCTCCAGTGGTGTAGATAACACTGCGTCATCCACTTCGAAATCTCTGATTTTCACCACAGTTTTTACCATAAAGACTCCTTTCCAGTTCAGTGGTATGAGGTATGACCAGATTGGTCACCCTAATGAGAATAGCTGAGCTAAAAAAAAAGCGCCAGAAGGCATGGTTAAAAAATGTAGCATTTCATTAACAAGGGAGTTCGGCCAGATTAAATTGATTACGGCCATTCTTTTTGGAGTAGTAGAGCGCTTGATCGGCGGTCAGCATCAAGTCAGCCTGATCGGTAATCCCCGTATGTTGGTGGGCTTGATAGACGGTAACCCCGAGGCTAATGGTCACTTTCCTGAATTTGCTGTCACTGTGCTTAATGCCCATCGCGCGGATGGATTGTAAAATATGCTCGGCAACCAGACTGGCCCCCTCCTGATCTGTGTCAGGTAGGATCGCCGCAAACTCTTCTCCGCCGTAGCGAGCGACGATATCGGTATTGCGTTTCAATGACTTACGTAATGCTCTGGCCACCAGTCGCAGGCAAGCATCACCGGAGATATGGCCATAGTAATCATTGAAGTTTTTAAAGTAATCGATATCAATCATTAAAACTGCCAATGGGGAGTCGGAACGCCTGGCCCGCATAAACTCATGGGCCAGCACTTTTTTGAACTCCCGGCGATTAGGCAATTTGGTCAGCGAATCTGTTCTGGCTTGAATTTCCAGGCGGCGATTGGCCTTAATCAGCTTCAATTCCAGCAATTTCCGCTCATGGATATCTTCTGCTGTGCCGTACCAACACTGCACCTTGCCGTTATCATCAACACTAGGCACTGCGCGGATACGCATCCAGTTCCAGCCTTTCTCCACATGACAAAA
Organism: Yersinia sp. Marseille-Q3913; assembly: GCF_963892745.1. NCBI lineage: Bacteria > Pseudomonadati > Pseudomonadota > Gammaproteobacteria > Enterobacterales > Yersiniaceae > Yersinia > Yersinia sp. Marseille-Q3913. The sequence goes on from NZ_CAWQAF010000008.1 coordinate 37,648, forward strand.
GCGGATCTCAACGTCCAGTGGCTCTTGTGTTTGCAGGGAGTGCTCCCAGCTTATCAATGTAGGGTGACGGTCATCCGTATGAATGGTTCGCAGCCATTTATCGGCCAGCGCTTCATCGCGGGTCAAGCCGGTTATCTTTTCAAAGCGCGAGCTGACATCGGTAATCATACCGTCAGGGGATGCGGTCCAGGGGATCTGCGGGTTCAGTTCTACCATGTTGCGATAATGTTGCTTGCTGCTGCGCAGTTTTTCTTCCATCTCTTTCAATGGCGAAATATCGATCATGGCGACGGAAAGACCACTCACCTGACCACTGGGGTAGCGGGCGGCATTGATCCGCATGAAAAATACCCGTTTTTTATCCAGCATCTGAAATTCAGCATCGGGGATCGTGTCGTTGCAATAGGCTTTTAACAGGGCACTTTGCAGGATAGGAACAATACTGGGCAGGAAATCGGCGACTTTGCGACCATTCACCTCTATCGTATTTTTACCTAATAATTCAGCAAGATAGTCATTCACCGTCAGGTAGCGCAGTGTGGTATCGATAAAACAGAGGCCGGCAGGGGCATTGGAATAGATAGATTCCAGCTCAAATAACCGTTTACCGGCGTCATAAGGCAAATTGCTCAGGTCACGATCAATACCCCGGTAACCTTTGAATTCGCCATTGTCGTCAAAGAGTGGGACACCACTGGTTTCCACCAGAACTTCGCTGCCATCGGCGCGAATATTGCGGTTTTGTAAACCGGCAAAAGGGATGCGAGCCGCCGCAATTTCAGCAAATATTTTACCTACCCGAATCGCCTCCTCTTTTGGCATAAAATCGAATGGGGTTTTGCCGATGACTTCATGGGGGAGGCGGCCAAGAAGCTCAATGGATTTTGCTGATGAAAACGTATAACGGCCGGCAGCATCAACTTCCCAGATCCAGTCTGAGTTATTTTCGATGATATCCCGTAAGCTGTTCATTTCGCTTAACAGGCTAATATCAGCTGAATTTTCCCGATTATCGTAATCAGTCATGATGCCCACTCCTGTTTAATCGCGGCTTTCCTTAGGTAGAGATCTGTCGGCTACTATTTAAGCCCGCAGATTGTATAACAGGGACAGATTTAGTACAGCTCAATCGGAATATTCTTATCTACAAATTATTTTTTCAGTTATCTTCACCCATAAAAATAGGAAAAAATAGTTGGATTCAACGCTACCTATTGATAATTCTGTCGAGTGATCAAATCAATACATGAGTACCAGGCTAACGTCATCTTGATAGTCACCGGGTGTGCGTTGTTTTTGATTCGGATTAATCACGGCACGAAATGGCACTTGCTGCTGAGTGCCGGTGCCGGACCCCGTCTGCATTGAGCTAGCATTCCACAGTGTGGTGCCAGAAACACCCTGATAAAGCTGATATTGTAAATAATCAGGTGTGCTTGACGCCGTCACCTGTTTCATCCGTTGCCAGTTATTTTCTGTGGTATTACCGGGGATGACATAGGTATTAAAAGTTGATCCTTTGGTGCAAGTGAGGGTAATTGTTTGGCTGATGGGGTTGAATTGGCCCACTAAGGCGAAGCTGCTGAAATTAACATCATTAGCAATGTTAATGGCGCAATTTTTGCTGACCACCAATGTTACCGTGATTGATGATATATCCGGCCCGGTTCCGGTGCCGGTCCAATAACCACCAATACAAGCCCCCAGTGCGGCGACCTTACAGATATTGTAACTCCAGGCCAAATTGATCACATCGGTATAGGTACCGGCACTGATATTAACGTTGATTGCGCCATTGATTCCGGTACGAATATAGATGGGTAGATTGGCCGTAATACCTGTCAGACCAACGACCAGAAGATTTGCACTGCTATAATCCAGCACGCCATTGATACCCAGTGCTGGGCTAAAAGATCCGGTGCGATAAATAGAGTAGGGGATAAGATCTCCGGCGGCATTTTTAAGATTTAAGTTATTGCTGGTACTGGCTATTTTGGCTGATAGTGAGTAAGAGGATAATAAGCTGACCCCAAGACCCGCACAGGCCATGGCGGTATTACCCTGAGCATTGACTACTGTGGTATTGGCGGCAACAGAAGAGCTGTCAGGTAAATTAACGGCCCCTGGTGCAAATGTGCAGGAATCCGCCCACGCAAAAGGGGCGATAAGTGATGTCAGTAGTATCAGCAATGTGATAATGATCGACAGTCTGTGGTTGTCGTCAGTTTTGATACTGTTATTGATCATTTTGTCTCCTTGTTTCCGCTTATTTGCATATCACTGTGCCGATATCCTCTATTCCCGGGCTGGCTTTCAAGGCGAATTGCACGTAGCAATTAGCCCCGTTGTCAGCGCGAGTTATTTTCAATCTGTTTTGTGGATTGACCTGCTCGATATAGGTAATTCCCTCCCAGCCGACATAACTGACGGGTTTGGCATTGGTGGTATATACCGGGCTGCCTTTCGGCAAATCTGCACCAGACGCATCGGTAATATGTAGCGTTGCGGCAGTGATTTGTTGCATGGGGAAATCGATTAAATAGCCGCTACGTTCGCTAATCGCCAAACGACGTTCAACTTCCGGCATAGAGACATCTGCGGGCAGGCTCATTGGGTCAATCTGGAATTTGGCCTGATAATAAGAGGTGACATTCGGAATTAATAAATAGCCTTTGTCGTTGGTGATCCCGATGCGCTGGTTTTCATAGCTAACCGGAATTTGTCCAAAACCATGGGTTGATACCAGGGCGAACGCGTCATTAATAGTATTACTGGCATAGATGCCATGGTTCATCATGACCAGCGAGCCGCTGGCCTCGCCCCAGGTACGATAATCACCTTCACCGCCATAAACCCCAATTCGACTCTCCATCACACGAGTTCGCCAGATCAAATCCGCTTGTTGATAGCTGCTGTTGGCACCCGAACCATTGGCATAGGCCATATTCCAGCCTAATCCGCCGTCTGTGGGAGTAGCGCGGCTGTAGTTGACCCTTTGGCTCCAACTGTTATTGGTATCACGGACACTACTGATGCTACCGGCCCCCCATTCGCCGAGTGGCAGGCTAAAGACCATCTGTGCGTTATAGCCCTGGCTGCCCAGTTCACGGTTTACCGAGAGATAGAAACTGGTATTGCCGAATAGAGTGGTGCTATAGCTCAGGTTAACTAACCGTGTTCGCTCCCCTAAGGCGTCACGGACATCAAAATAGCCAGTGCCGATCGAGCCATAGGCCCCCAGCCCAAGGCTGCCGGTGATTTGATCAGTACGGCGACTGAGCCGGTATTCACTTTTATAATTTGCCAGGTCACCATAATTGGCGCTGCGTATAATGCGCTGGGCATTCAAACTGAAAGTTGAATTGCTATAGCTGTAGCCGACTGACTGCTGATTACCCTGTCCACCGTAACTGTTTGTCGTGGTGGATTGCGCATTATCAGTATCAAATTCAGTCTGCGCGATGCCGCTACCAAACACATTATTACCCGCCTGACTGATGCTGTAGGAGCCGTTGAGTACACCGTAATTCCCGACCCGCAAGCCGATGCCGCCGCCCGCGACATTTAGCTGTTTAGCGATATCTGTTCTGCCCTCCAGCGTCATCCATGTGGTGGCACCATAACGGACTACGCCGCTGGCGACCGGATCAGCATAATCATTCGAACGAATGCCGTAATTTTGCCGCAACATGCCACTTGAAATACTGAAATCCCATAAGCCGGGTTTTAACAGCTCGCTGGCGACATAGAATGGGATTGAGGTGCTGATTTGTCGCCCCAAGGCATCGGTGGTGACAATAGTGGCCTGGCCCGCACCATTGATTCTTGGCCCGTTATCGATAACAAAAGGGCCGGGGTTAACGGTGGCAGATTGCGTTCTAAAGTTATCTATATAGAGGTCGACGGTGCTGGGAATGGCCGCCTGACCGGCGAACTGCGGCAGTGGGTAAGTCACCAGATCGGGGCGGATAGCAAAATTACGCGATAGTTGCAGCCCGCCAACGCGCACCGCGCTGCTCCAGGCGAGGGCGCCGGTGATCAAATCTCCGGCGGTGTAGCTGAGCAAATGGCTCTCATCATTAAAGCGCCACTGGGTGTCGTAGCGGACATAGCCTTTATCGACGGTGATGTCATCGGTATCCGTCAACGTCGAGCGGTAAACCCCGGTATTACTGAGCACGCCAAACTGATTAAATAGGCGTTGCTCCGTCCAGGCCGAGAGAGTGCTGGCTTGACCCTGGCTGCTTCCCTGACTGGCGTAGAGATCGTAGTTAAATAGCAAGCCGAGGCTACTTCTCGCCAAATTATAGTCATCGGTCAGTTTAGCCTTTACCTGCTGCTGAGGTAGCCATCCGCTGGGAATATCAATCAGTAGCTGCTGCTTATCACCCTGATATTTGACCTTCACTTTATCCATGCCATCAATAGCCACTTCAGCGGTGTTTGATTCGCTAAGGGGGAAGCCCACGGCTTTCAATTGTTCAGGCGTCAGATAGTAGCGCCCGTCGCGATACACGACAGGCACGGCTTCACCGAAGTTGCGGCCATTCACCACTAGCTCAAGATATAACGTGGTGTCAGGCATCACTGCGGCAGATGGCGGCGGCGGCAAATCATCCCCCCTTACCGTTGGCGGTATTAGTGCGGGGAATATCATTGAGCCATACATCAATGTCAAAAATGGCGATAGCCTAAATCTGATAGTCATCCCAAACCCTAAGGTATATACAGTTATTCCTATTTTTCAATGCATTAGTGGTGCATAAATCAATAGAAGCCCTCTGCTCAGGGCAGCCTATTGATGTGGAATAACGATAGGTTTGGTATTGCTATTCACCAATGCGGTTAACTGGCCCGCAGTGGCGGCCCCCGGTGCGGGAAAACGCATCTCATTGCCCGGCAGCACATAGCCCATTAACCCATTATTGATGCTTTTATTCTGTATGCTGACTTGCGAAATTCGAGCATGAGTTTGCCCCTGATTGCGGATCGCTAACCACTGTTCACCTTGGTCTTTGACGAATGCGTGGCTGAGATTGAGCGGGAAAAATGTCGCTGGGTTGTTGGTATCTTCAGGTTTCAAGCCGTCGCCATAGATAAACAGTGGGATGGAGTAGCGCATTTGAAATTTCAGCCCCATATTCAGCGACGGGCTGGGGGCATCCTCATTGGGATCTTTGCGGGGGATCTCATCCACCAGTACGCGGAAGGCTTGCTCTTGACCCGCCGGAACTTGGGTGTTTTTAATCAGGCGGATCAGTTGGCGCTTTCCGGGTAAAATCGTCGCCACTGGCGGGCTGGCGATAATGGCTGATTGGCTGTGGTAATCGTCCTTGCCCGCCTTTTGCTGCCAGCTTAAGACGCGGATCTGTAAATAAACGGGTTGGCTATCTTTGTTCTCCAGCCATAACGCCGTGGCTTTTTCACTGCTGGCGATCACCGGATCAACCGGCCAGATTAGCACTGAAGAGGCGGCATAAAGCGGGTTGCTGGCTAAAGCAGTGGCAAGTACGACCATTGATGAGAGCCGTGTTAATTGGGTCATGGTGAACTCCTTGTCGGCATCGTGCCAGTCATAAAAAGTTAGAAATAACAAACTAATAAGTGGCGGTGACTAAAAGGGTATCGCTATAGGTTCCCGCCGTGGGTAGTGTGCTGCTGGCAAACAATTGCGCATATAAAATGATTTCGAAAGGTGAGCTGTTGCTGTTTACGCTAACCACTTTTGTCACACCGCCGTTGCTGCCATTGCCCCAGATGATGCTGTGGGCGCTATCCTGAAATATCTGATAAAAAAGGTATTCGCCGGTGAGGCTATTTAGCAGCCGCCGGCCGGTTGAGATAGTGCCAGTGGTATTGACACCGTTGTCGAGTGCCAGGGTGATGCTGGGAGTGCCGCTGCACTGAATGATTATCGAACCGGCATTCTGGCTGGAGGCCACATTCACCGGGGCAGATAGCGAAGAGATATTGCCAAAATTTAGGGTGCCAAAACTGCTACTATCGGCATTTCCGCTCCCCAGAATGCAGCCCGGTAATATCGTGGCTTTTACCGAGAAGTTTTTAGTCAAAACGTCGCCATAGCTGCTTGCCATTGATAGGCTAAATAGGGTGAGTGCCAGGAATTTCATCAGAGTAGGGTTGAAGCATTGGTGTGCCATATCTCTTCCTCCCTACCAATTGACGGTGACTTGGATGGTATCGGTGTAAATGCCGACCGCGGGTGTGCTCTGTATGGGGATCAGCCCATAGACAATGAGGGTGACCGCTTGCCCGGTGGCCACTTGCGAAACCCCCACCGTGTTATTCCAAATTTGGCTATGGGCAGCGTCGGTATACAGGTTGTAATTCACATGCTGGCTGGCAGGCCCTCCGGTCAGATAACGGCTGTTGACGTTGCCGCTTTGTCCGGCACTGAGTAACACGGTGAAGCGGGTGCTTTTGCTGCATTGAATCGAGATGGCACCACTGCCGACCTGCCCAGCCACGGCGATTTGGCTGTTCAATACGCTGGCCGAGCCAAAATTCAGCGTCCCCCCCACGTTGGTGGGGTCGCCTGCGACGGTGCCGACAATACAGGTGGGTAGTAGGGTGGCGCTCACCGTGATATTGGCGGTTTTGGCGTAAGCCGGATAAGTTCGCAGTAATGCCAAACAGATAATCAGCCATAACAGTGCGGCTTTATCGTTATTGATCAGCGAATTATCCGGCTGTGTGCCCATTGCCATCATCACTACCAAGTGACAGTCACGTTGGCGGTGTCGGTATAGACGCTGACACTAGGGGTCGCTTGAGCAGGGATCTCAGTGTAAATAGTGAGTGGAATGGCGGTACTGATGGAGGTTGCGGTGCCACTCAATGCAGCACTGCCTGTGCTCCCCCATGCTGCGGAATAACCGTTATCCTTATACAAATTGTAGCTGACAAATTCCGATGTCCCACCGGCCAATCGGCGCTGTGTACTCAAGGCATGTGCGCCATTATCAATCCCGATACTGTAGGCCGTACCCGCACTGCAATATAAATTCAGTACACCCGAAGTGGTACTGCTATAGGCTCTGGTCAGGCGAGTATTTAGCGTTGGCACAGTGCTGAAGTCTATGATGCCTAAGTTACTCAGTCCTCCCGCGCTGGTCCCGTCATTGATATAACAGCCCTGAATGATTTCTAATTTTATACCCAAGGTCCCTGTGACTGTCCCCGCACTGACCATTGACGGAACTGACTGGAATAAGAGCATCACACCTATAATAAGTAAGGGTTTCTTCATTGTTGCTTCCTTAATCATCTAATTTGCAGCCAGGCATTCTAGAAGGGCGTTGGGCCAATAACGTGGCGCAACTGATATATGCGTACTAATCATTAAAAATTCTAGACATTTAATTAATAGCAGCAAGATTCAGAAAGTGTCTAAATTTAATCAAAAAATCGCGCATCCATCTTATTTTTATCATTTATTATGTTTTTGACGGGTAGCGCGCAGTGAATTTATTTTTCCCTATATTTAAGATTAACTGATGTTTTTTCGTAAATTCTTAATTTGAATCCATTCAGTAGGGCAATTGATTTGAAAGTTTTTCTTATGTCACTAATACTTATTGATTAGATCTGTTTTTTGAATTTTTTACAGCGACCCATAACCCTGTTGCCCCTAATAGGGCAGCGACGGCGTAAGTGAGTTGCATACCATTGCTGATAGCGGCGGCAGTAGCCCACTGAATATCACGGGATGCGCTGGCAAAGGCGAAAATCGCCCCCATGACTGATGCGCCAGTCATCAAGCCAAGGTTGCGGGCCAGGTTCAACATCCCGGAAACCACGCCCCGCTGATCCGCTCCGGCGGTGCTAATCATCACTGTATTATTCGCCGCCTGGAAAATGGCATAGCCTGCCGTCATCAGGCAGACCGGTGCGACGTAGCCCCCCACACCCGCCGTAGTCGGTATCATCATCAAGGCGATAGCCCCAAGGGTGAGCGCCGATAGCCCGACAATGACCATGCCTTTCGCCCCAAATCGGTCCACCAGATAGCCCGCTGGCACGCCACACAATGCCGCAACCACTGGGCCGCCGGACATAGCTAAGCCGACCCATTCAGCGGGTAGATTTAAGGCTTGTGAAAGATAGAATGGCCCCACTACCAGGGTCGCCATCATGATGGTGGTGACTAACGCACTGGTGATAAGCCCGCTACGTAGCACGGGATGACGTAACATCGCGATCTGAATTAATGGATAGGCAGCTCTGCTTTCGGCCCAGCCAAATAATCCGACACCCACTGCCGCCCCCACTAATAGCGCAAAATTGAGAACCGTGAATGTGCCGTGGCCCAGGGTCATGGAGAGGGCGTAGAGAGCTAATGTCAGGCCCAGTAGCAACATGCCGAGGGGATCAAAACCGGATTGGGGTTTTGGGTCTTTTGGTAAAGAGGCTACCGGCCGCGGCAAATAGAGGGATACCAGCAGCCAGGCTAATAGCCCAAAAGGGATTGTTATCAGGAACATGGCGGGCCAGCCGAAGCCGGCGATTAACACGCCGCCGAGTGATGGCCCAAGAGCCGTCCCGATGGCCGATAGGGTGCCAAGCATCCCCATGGCGCGCCCGGTTTTCCCCTTACTGATGGTTTCGCCAACCAGGGCCAGGGTGAGTGTCATCATGGTGGCGGCCCCCAATCCCTGTAATACGCGGGCGGCAATTAACAGCGAAATGCTGGGAGCCAGTGCGCAACCTAGCGAGGCGAGGGTGAATAGTCCAATCCCGGCTTTCAGCAGCAGGCGCTTATCGATGATATCGCCGATGCGACCAATGGTGATAGCTGATGTGGTAATGGCCAGCAAATAGGCCAACACCACCCATTGCGCTTCTTGAAACGAGGCGTTGAAAGCCCGCGTTAAGGTGGGTAATCCGACATTGGCAATGCTGGTAGCCAATGATGAGAGCAGCATTGGCAGCGACAGGCTGATAATGACGTTTCGGACTCTTTTGCTATCGGCAACGGATATATCAAAGCTGTTAGTATCATTTTTCATTTATAAGTTAACCCCTGAAAGAGCAGATCCAAAGCCTATGTCATCACATAACATGGCGGAAGACGCACACGATGCAGCTTATTGATGCGTTTGACGCCATGTCATGCTGGTTGTGCTAGAGTGAGTAGATGACAAAACCGGATCTGAATTTATTAATCACACTGAATGTGCTGCTTGCAGAAGGGAGTGTGGTGCGCGCAGCTCAACGATTAGGGCTGAGTCCTTCGGCGATGAGCAGGGCGCTGGCGCGATTGCGTAAGACGACGGGCGATCCCTTGTTGGTCAGAGCCGGACGGGCATTAGTACCCACCCCCAGAGCGCTCGAATTGCGTGAGCAGGTTAACCAATTGGTGCAGGATGCGACCTCGGTTCTGCGCCCGGCACAGAGGCTGGATCTCACTCAGTTAGCACGCGTTTTTACACTGCGTACCAGTGATGGGTTTGTCGAAAACTTCGGGGCGGCACTGCTGGCACGGATACATCAAGAAGCACCCCATGTGCAACTGCGCTTTATGCAAAAATTGAATAAAGAGAGCGCATTACTGCGCGATGGCATCGTGGATTTGGAAACTGGCGTGGTGAGCATGGAGGCCAGCCCTGAATTGCGCACACGGGCACTATTTAGCGACCGTTTTATTGGCGTTGTGCGGGCCGGTCACGTTTTGAGCGACGGGGCGGTAACCACCGCTCGCTATGTGGCGCAGGGGCACATTATGATCTCACGGCGTCAGGGCCATAAAGGGGCGATTGATAATGCGTTGCAGCTGTTGGGGTTTGAAAGAGAGCTGCTGGTCTCGGTTGATGGTATATCCACGGCACTGGCATTGGCGAAAGATTCTGACCTGGTGGCGACGGTTCCCGAACGTCATAGCCTGAATTTACGCCGTGGGATGTTCAGTTTCCCGCTGCCGATAACCTCACCCAGCATCACGATATCAATGTTATGGCATCCACGGATGGATGCTGATCCGGCCCATCGTTGGTTACGTCAATGCGTGCAAGAGGTGTGCGGCATTGACTATCAGGGCAGTTCACACCAAACCGCCCTGATTGATCCTTAAAAGCGCGGGATGGCAGTCCCCCAATTACGCCAATCTTTCGGCTCTGCCGGGTTGAGCAGGAAGTGCTGATTAACACTGGCTTTCGGTGCCAGTGGTGTGGTCGGTGGGGTAGCGAAAGCAATACCGCCGCGAATAAATTGCTGGAAGGTCCCGCTTTTCACCACCCCGCCAGTCAGACCGAATTCAAGGTTATAACCGGATGCCAGCCAGAAGACACTGTTTTGCCGCACCAACTGCTGGAACTTCTGGCTGATGCGCAGCGATACTTGCACGCGATCAGACATTGCCCCCAAATTAAACCCGGTGACGGTGCCCACTTCCAGCCCACGGAACAGCACCGGTGTCCCTACCTGTAAAGAGCCCGCTTCTGCGGTATCGAGAATAATGCTGAGGCCATCAAGGTAGCGAGAGTCGGTAATGGTGGCAGTTTGCAGCTCAAAAGTCCGCAGCGTATCGCCTTTACCCGGCTCCACATTAATGTAAGGCTGGAACAGAGTATCGAGATTATTGACCCCGGCGGCAGAGATCTCCGGCGAGACAATGGCGAAGCGGCTCCCCCCTCGGGCAAAGTTCTGCACATATTCCGGGTAGAGCACCGCCTTAGCCAGGACTTCATTGCGATCGGGGATAAGCTTGAGCGATTCAACCTGACCAATATTGATGCCCAGATAGCGAATTGGCATACCCGCCGCCAGTTTACTGGCATCAAAAGTGCGTAATGTAATCTGGCTGCCGACGGCCCGTGCGGCGGTTTCGTTGCTATAAAGGGTGCGTTTAGCGCCTTTATCTAGCGTGACCCCCTCCAGATTATCGAAGCTGATAGCCCCTTTTAAGGCGCGGTTGAGGGGGGAGGCCTGCACGGTTAAACCACTGCCGTTCAACTGCACTTTCGCGCCCCCTTCAGCCCAGAAGATACTCTTATCGGTGAGTAGCTTGCGATACTCTGGCTGAATATAAACATCCACTTCGAACTCATTGGTTTTCGGCCTGATATCGGTAATTTCCCCCACCTGAAACTTGCGATACAGCACCACTGAACCGGTTTGCACATCCGGCAAGCTGGTGGCGGTCAAGGTCAGCGTGGTGGCGGGGCTATTACCTAAAATACCCTCGGTGGCCTTGGCGACACTGCTATAGAGCGGATACTTATTCAGTGGATCGCCTTTACCGCCTGGTAATATCAGAATGCCGCCATCAATCCACTCCTGTGCACTGGCACCTTGGATGTTAATGCCATCAATGCCGAGCTGCACATTAAGGCGACTGTTAACCACAAATTTACTGTCTTTGTGCACCAAATCGCGGTATTTCGCTTCAATTGCCGCCGTGAAACTCACTCCTGTGGCTGATAACTCACGGGTTAAAATTTGACCAATTTTAATGCCATGCAGCGAAATCGGCTGGCCGACATCAATGCCGTAACTTTGCGGTGCAGTTAATTGTAGCTCCAGCACATTGGGCTGCTGTAATAGAGTTTTGCTGCTGGGCAACACGGTAAAGTGTTTTTGTGGCTCGCCTTCACCGGGGATCAGCTCCAGAGTATTGCCGGTCAAAAGCTCACTCAATTTAGTATCACTAAGACTAATTCGTGGGCTATTCATCTCAATGCGGCTACCCGTGCGCATCAAATCCACCACGGAGGGATCGATGGTCAGCTCACCGGTCACTTTGCTGTCCGGCTGGAGGGTCATCTTGGTCAGTGTACCCACTTGTAAACCCTGATAGATCAGCGGCGTTCGCCCCGCACTTAAGCTATTGCCATTGGGCAAATCAAGGGTGATTGCCACGCCGCGTTGGCTATGCGCCAAATCAGGGTAAAGCTGGAACGGTTGATCCGGTTTAGCATTTGGGCTGTTTTGTGGCGAGTCAAAGGCAATGGCGCCATTCACCAGTGCTGCCAGACTCTCCATCTGTACTGATGCACCGCTCAGACTGAAATCACCTTTAAAACCAGAGACATTCCAGAATCGGGTATCATTTTTGACCAGTTTGGCGAAGCGGCGATCAATCAGCACATCAATAACCACGCCGTTATTATCAGGCGCGATGTTGTAATCGTACACTTTACCCACCGGAATTTTACGGTAGTAGACCAGCGAACCATTATTGAGTGAGCCCAAATCAGGGGCATGAAGGTGGATCATTAACTCGCCAGTATTCAGGCGAAACTTGGGTTGGGTATCCAGTGCGGTAAAGTGGCTCTGCGGTTTACCCTCGCCCGGCATCATGCCGATATAGTTCCCACCCACCAGGGCATCCAAGCCAGAAACCCCGGCCAAAGAGGCTTTCGGTGTCACCAGCCAGAACTGCGTGCCCTCCCGCAGTGAGTCTTCCATATCGTTTTTGATACTGGCGGTCACTTTAATATTGCGCAAGTCATCATCGAGACTGATGGATTGCACCATCCCAACCTCTACCCCTTGATAGCGAATCGGGGTGCGCCCCGCCACAATCCCGGCGGCAGACTGGAAATCGATGGTGACTTCTGTGCCGCGCTCTTGCCAGTTGTTATAGACCAGCCAACCGGCAATCAGCAGGGCAATAAAAGGTAGCAACCAGAACGGCGAAATCCGGCGCTTATGCTTAATTTGTGCCTCAGTCGGTGTACTCGGCGTTTCCTGTTGCATGTGCATCCCAAATCAATCGGCTATCTAGCCATTCGACAGCAAGAATAGTCAAAATGACCGCAGTCCCAAAATAGAAAGCTGCTGGCCCCATAGTGAAGGAGAGGAGCTGATCACGATTAATCAGCGACATCATTAACGCAATAACAAAGAGATCCAGCATTGACCAGCGACCAATCCAGGTAATCAGCCGCAGTAACCGCATCCGGGTTTTCAAGCTGTGCTCTGTCTTGAAATGAATACTTAGCAACAATGTTATCAGGACAATGATTTTGGTAAAGGGCACCAGCACACTGGCGATAAACACCACGGCGGCAATCGGCATGTTACCCGATGAGGCCAGAGAAACCACGCCGGAAAAGATAGTATCCTCCATGCGCGTGCCGTTGGCATAAACGATTGATATAGGGAGTAGGTTAGCAGGCAACAACAATACTATCGAGGCGATGAGCGCCGCCCAGGTTTTTTGGATGCTGTGACGGCGACGGTGGCGCAACGGCGTATGGCAACGGGGGCAGCGCCCACGCTCATCAGGATGACCGGTGTAGTGGCACGACAAGCAGACACGTAGTGTTTCCCGCGGGCCGGGGGGCTGTTGCTGCGGATAAAACCGCTCCCATAATTGTTCCAGATTTAGATGTACCAGCGTTAGAATACTGAGTAATGTCAGGGCCAGATAGGCTATCAAGCCGCCACCAGGCATGATGTCAGCGTACTCTTTGACCTTAATACAGGCCACCGCCATACCAATTAAGTAGATATCCAGCATCACCCACTCTTTTAACCGCTCCAACATCAGTAATATTGGGCGCAGGTTCATGCCAATCCGGCTGCCGATACGCAGATAAAGAATCGACACCGTAAGGGTAATAGGCGCACCGAGAATACAAAAAGCCACCATGCTGGCGGTGATCGGGTGGCCCTGACGACTCATCTGCCAGATACCCTCCAGCAAGCTGGCGTCAATCCGGGTGCCGAGCAGGCGAATGGTGATCAGGGGTTCGGTGAAGGCAAAAGGCATTAGCAATAGCATGGCGACCGCCATGGCGGTCAGACGGGTCAGTGACCAATCGCGGCCACTGGCAATTTTGGCACTGCAACGTGGGCAATAGGCGGTTTGCCTGCCATTGAGTGGTGGCAAGGTAAACAGAGCATCACACTGACAGCAGCGCTGAGCCCGTGCGGTGGAGAGTGGCCGTTGAATGGCATGTACCTTCATATATAAAACCCTGACACCGACACCGGCTTATAAAGAATAGCGCGGATGTTAGCAGAGCAAGAGGGCAAAACAAGGAGCAAAAAGGGCCAAATCATCAATGTTGATAACTCATTTGCTTTGTTACAGCTGAATAACCTTGTGGCAAAGGGCATTTAATGATTATTTTATATAAGCCAAGCATAATAATTGCCGCTGGCTATTCTTGGGTTCCTAACGGTTATTAAATGAAAAAAGTAGAATTCTACGCGGAATTAAAACGTGACATGAGTTCCCTGATTGCAGGTGAAAACCACTTTATTGCTACCCTGGCTAACGTCAGCGCTTTACTTTATGAGCGCCTGGATGGTTTGAATTGGGCTGGATTTTACTTGATTGATGGCAAACAATTAGTGCTTGGGCCTTTTCAGGGGAAGATAGCCTGTGTGCGTATTCCTGTCGGGAAGGGCGTGTGCGGCACTGCCGTGACAGAAAACCGCGTTCAGCGGGTCGCAGATGTGCATGCATTCCCGGGTCATATTGCTTGTGATGCAGCAAGTAATGCTGAAATTGTGCTGCCAATCACCGTTAAGGGTGAAGTTATCGGCGTTTTGGATATCGACAGCATTGTTTATGATCGCTTTGATGAAGACGACGAATTGGGCTTAACCTCAGTTGTGGCGCGGCTTTGCGAGCATCTTGAGCTTTGTGATAGTGCGAAATATGTCACACAGACTGCAAGTTGATACACGTATAACGTGGCAATTGCTGATGGCGTCATTATAATGACGCCTGTTCATGCCTGCGCTGGTTGGCAAACCCGTTGTAATCAGGAAATTTCATGGAAAATCAACCTAAGTTGAACAGTAGTAAAGAAGTCATAGCCTTTTTGGCTGAGCGGTTCCCGCTTTGCTTCACCGCCGAAGGCGAAGCACGTCCACTGAAGATCGGTATTTTTCAAGATCTGGTCGAACGTGTTCAGGGGGAAGAGAATTTAAGCAAAACGCAATTGCGTTCTGCGCTGCGTCTCTACACCTCAAGCTGGCGTTATCTTTATGGGGTCAAAGTCGGTGCTGAACGTGTTGATCTGGATGGCAACCCTTGTGGTGTGCTGGAAGAGCAACATGTCGAACATGCCCGCAAACAGCTGGAAGAGGCGAAAGCCCGTGTTCAGGCACAACGTGCTGAACAACAAGCTAAAAAGCGCGAAGCTGCCATTGCTGCGGGTGAAACCCCAGAGCCACGTCGCCCACGTCCGGCAGGTAAAAAACCTGCGCCGCGTCGTGAAGCGGGTGCTGCTGTGGAGAACCGCAAGCCTCGTCAGTCACCTCGCCCACCACAGGCTCGGCCACCTCGTCCACAGGCCGAGGAGAACCAGCCACGCCCTGTGCCGGTCACAGATATCTCTAAACTGCAAATTGGTCAAGAAATCAAAGTCAGAGCAGGTAAGAGCGCGATGGAAGCAACCGTATTAGAAATCGCTAAAGATGGCGTACGGGTGCAGCTATCTTCCGGTCTGGCGATGATTGTGCGCGCAGAACACTTGCAGTTCTGATACGGAGGCCAACCTAGGCATGAACAAATTTGTCAGACTAACAGCAATCGCAGGCTTGTTACTGGCGGGGGCGAGTTACGCAGCCGATACGACCTATCGCATTGACCAACTTCCTCAACTGCGCCAGGAACCAGAGCATGCAACCGTGAGTGAGCGCGTAACATCGCGCTTCACTCGCTCTCACTATCGTCAGTTTGCATTGGACGATCAGTTTTCAGCCAAAATATTTGATCGCTACCTCAACATGCTGGATTACAGCCATAACCTGTTGTTGGCATCAGATGTGGCACAGTTCGCGGATAAAAAACATTCGCTGGACGATGAGTTAAAGTCTGGTCAATTAGACACGCCTTTTGCGCTATTCAATTTGGCGCAAAAACGCCGCTTTGAGCGCTATCAATATGCATTGTCAGTGCTGGATCGACCCATGGTCTTTACCGGTAATGACACTATTGATATTGATCGCGGCAAAGCACCCTGGCCGACCAGCGAAGCTGAGCTGAATAAGCTCTGGGACGCCAAAGTCAAATATGACCAGCTGAATTTGAAGTTAACCGGTAAAACGGATAAAGAGATCAAAGAGACGCTGACCAAGCGCTATCAGGCGGCGATTAAGCGTTTGACGCAAAGTAATAGCGAAGACGTTTTCCAGTTGATTATGAATGCGTTTGCTCACGAAATTGACCCCCATACCAACTATCTGTCACCCCGCAATACCGAACAGTTCAATACCGAAATGAGCTTGTCGCTAGAGGGGATTGGTGCTGTCCTGCAAATGGATGATGATTACACATTAATCAACTCCATGGTTCCAGGTGGCCCAGCGGCGAAAAGCAAAACAATTGCTGTCGGTGACCGGGTGATTGGTGTCGGCCAGGCGGGTAAACCGATGGTGGATGTGATTGGCTGGCGTCTTGATGATGTGGTCGCGCTAATCAAAGGGCCGAAGGGCAGTAAAGTGCGGTTAGAGATTTTACCCGCCGGTAAAGGCACCAAGCCACGTACTGTGACCTTGACCCGTGAGCGAATTCGTCTGGAAGATCGTGCGGTGAAAATGTCGGTGAAAACCATCGGCAAAGAGCGTGTCGGCGTATTGGATATTCCGGGTTTCTATGTTGGCCTGACCGAAGACGTTAAGGTGCAATTGCAGAAGCTGGAAAAAGAGAATGTCAGTAGTATTATCATTGATTTGCGCAGTAACGGTGGCGGGGCGCTAACCGAAGCTGTGTCACTATCCGGTCTGTTTATTCCCAGTGGCCCGGTAGTTCAGGTGCGGGATAACAACGGCAAAGTGCGCGAAGACAGTGATACTGACGGCGTTGTCTACTATAAAGGCCCGCTGGTGGTGTTGGTTGACCGCTACAGTGCATCGGCTTCCGAGATCTTTGCGGCGGCCATGCAGGACTATGGACGTGCTTTAATTGTCGGTGAGCCAACCTTCGGTAAAGGTACTGTTCAGCAGTATCGTTCGCTGAATCGTATTTACGATCAGATGTTGCGTCCTGAATGGCCGGCATTGGGATCACTGCAATACACTATCCAGAAGTTCTATCGGGTAGATGGTGGCAGTACTCAGCGTAAAGGGGTGACCCCGGATATCGTGATGCCAACGGGGGTTGATCCGGCAGAAACCGGTGAGAGCTTTGAAGATAATGCCCTGCCTTGGGACAGCATTAATGCTGCCAGCTATACCAAAACGGGTGATTTGAAGCCACTGGAGCCTGAATTGCTAAAAAGCCACGCAACACGTATCGCGGCTGATCCCGAATTCCAGCATATTCAGCAAGATATTGAACGTTATAAGGCGTTGAAAGATAAGCGTAATATTGTCTCTCTCAACTACGCTCAGCGTGAAAAAGAGAACCATGATGATGATGCAAGACGTTTAGATCGCTTAAATGAGCGTCTTAAACGTGAAGGTAAAAAACCACTGAAGTCATTGGAGGATTTGCCAAAAGAGTATCAGGAGCCAGACCCTTATCTGGATGAAACTGTTCATATCGCCTTGGATCTTGCCCATAGCGAGAAAGCGCAACCACAGCTTCAACCTCAACCGGTTGCACCGGCTGCGACCGCGGCAAAGTAAGTTTGCAACGGTGATCAAGAGTCCGGGTTCTGTCGAGCCCGGATTTTTTTTACTTTTTTTTTCGTCAACCACCTAATCATTTGTCGAAAAACTAACTGAATATGTAATGAAAAGTATCCAATTTTGTAAAGTTATGTTGATTTACTCTCTTAGAACTTAACAAGCCTTGAAAATTTATCAGATGCCCATACGATCAGCGTATCTCAGTGGTTATTTAACTGAGTCATGATTCAGGTTTATGGCAATTTGATTTAATACCGATGTGACTCAACACAGTGTCGATTTAATACGATTATCGATTCAACATAATAAGGAAATAAATTTTTATGATGCGTATCGCTCTGTTCCTTCTCACCAACCTGGCCGTCATGTTGGTGTTCGGGCTGGTGCTAAGCTTGACAGGTATTCAGTCCAGCAGTGTGCAGGGGCTGATGATCATGGCCGGCCTATTTGGTTTCGGCGGCGCATTTGTTTCGTTGCTGATGTCCAAATGGATGGCTTTGCGTTCAGTGGGCGGTGAAGTGATTGAACAGCCGCGTAATGAAACTGAACGCTGGTTGTTGGATACCGTGCGTCGGCAGTCTCAGCAGGCGGGCATTGCCATGCCGCAAGTCGCTATTTATCAGGCACCGGATATTAACGCCTTTGCCACCGGCGCACGTCGTGATGCATCGCTGGTGGCCGTCAGTACCGGGCTATTGCAGAACATGAGCCGTGATGAGGCTGAAGCGGTTATTGCCCATGAAATTAGCCATGTGGCGAATGGTGATATGGTCACCATGACCTTGATTCAAGGGATTGTGAATACATTCGTGATCTTCATTTCACGTCTGATTGCGCAAGTTGCCGCCGGCTTCTTATCTGGCGATCGTGACAATGAAGGGAGCAGCGCCGGTAACCCGATGGTCTACTTTGCTGTTTCCATGGTGTTGGAGTTGGTGTTTGGTATTCTGGCGAGCATTATTACCATGTGGTTCTCACGTCATCGTGAATTCCACGCAGATGCCGGTTCCGCGAGATTAGTGGGGCGTGAGAAGATGATTGCCGCACTGCAACGGCTGAAAACCAGCTATGAACCACAGGAAGCGGGCAACCTGATGGCCTTCTGCATTAACGGGAAGTCCAAAACTTTCAGCGAGCTGTTTATGTCCCATCCGCCGCTGGATAAACGTATTGAGGCGTTGCGTTCTGGCCAGTATCTGAAGTAACTGCCAGCAACTTAGCATGATCATAAAAACCCCGCTTATCCGGCGGGGTGAGGTTATTGACAAAGTACCGGTTGCGGAGGGAATAGGTAGATCGTAAAGACGCCGTAAATCCTTCCCTGGAGGCTCGAGCCGCGCCATCCCTAGCGCGGACGCTTTACTCTTCTACCCATCCCTCCGTTCCAGATTGCGCCATCGGGGTTTGTCAGCAGTCTGACCCCGCTTATCAGGCTAACTATGTTTCTGATTAATTACGTTTCTGACTCACGCGAGACAAGCTGACTATTGCGGCGAGAGTGGCAAAGCAGCCCGCCAGAATCAACGAAGCATGAGTGCCATTGGTTGAAAAGAGATTAAACATCAATGCGACCAATGCAGCTCCGGAGGTTTGTCCCAGTAAGCGGGCTGTGCCTAGCATACCACTGGCACCTCCACTGCGATGTTGTGGCGCAGCGGAGATAATGGTGTGGTTATTCGGTGACTGGAACAGCCCAAATCCGGCACCGCACAGTACCATCCGCCAAATGATGTCCAGGTCGGTGGGGTTAGCGGGCAGAAGCGCTAGCAGGAATAGCCCGCTGGCGAACACCGCCAAACCAATCCCCCCGAGCAATCCGGCATGATACCGTTCAACCAATCGTCCGGCGATAGGGGCTACCACTACCGTTGCCAGTGGCCAGGGGGTGAGCAGCAAGCCAGTTGCTACCTCATCGCGCCCCAATACACTTTGCAGGAAGAAGGGCAGTGCCACCATTGCCAACATTTGGGCGGCAAAAGAGCAAATTGAGGTGCCGATCGACAGCGCAAAAATAGGAATACGCAGCAAATCAACCGGCAGCAGAGGGAAGGGTTGATTGAGTTGGCGGCGAACAAAAAAGAAGCCAATGATCAGCAGCGCGACAATTTCAGCGGCAATCACTGCCGGGCTTTGCCCTTGAGCAAAGCCGCTGATAGCAATAATCAGCAAACCAAATGTCAGGGCGTTCATCATAGAACTGGTGAAATCGAAGCGGTTGCCATTGCTCTTGGTACTATTAGCGGGCAAGTATTTCATCCCCAGTCCCCATGCCAGCAACCCAATGGGGACGTTAATGGCAAACAGCCACTGCCAGGAGGCGACGGCTAATACGGCGGAGGCGATAGTCGGGCCAGCTGCCGCCGAGACCGCAACAATCACCGAGTTGATACCGATGCCCCGGCCCAGCTGTGCGCGGGGATAAATGATGCGGATCAACGCCGTATTGACACTCATCAATGCAGCGGCACCGAACCCTTGCAGCACACGGGCAAATGTCAGGGTTAATAGCGAGTCTGACAGCGCGCAAAATAGCGAAGTGACACTGAAGACCAATAAGCCGGCCTGATATACCCGACGATAACCAATGATGTCGCCCAGAGAGGCCATCGACAGTAGTGAAATCGTGATGGCTAACTGGTAAGCATTGACTACCCAGATAGATGTTGCCGGGCTGGCGCTGAGATCTCGGGCGATAGTCGGCAATGCCACGTTAGCGATAGTGCCATCCAGTACCGCGATGGTAATACCCAGGGCGATAACCAATATTGCGGCATAGCGCTGAGGAACGGGTAAGCCATCGGCGACAGGTTGGGTCATAGGTATTTATCTATAAAATAGTCAGATGTGAAGTATTCACATGCTAACGAGTATTGCTGATGAATGCATCTCTGTAAGTGGCGCTAATTGTAAATATCAATGCGATATCTCAGGGAGTGTGGCAAATTAACAGCCTGATAACACCAGTAATTTGTGGCAATCAGTAAAAACAGAACTGCGATCACGGAAAAATGAAACATCGTTTCTATAATGTGAGATAGTATTAGCCGAACAGGTTAGCCTGCGGGCAAAATTTTAATTCTCTGACGATTTAAGGACTTTCCGGATGGCCAAAGGTAAACAGATCCCCCTGACATTTCATACTTATCAGGACGCCTCTACCGGTGCACAAGTAACACGTCTGACTCCACCTGATGTCACTTGCCACCGTAACTATTTCTATCAAAAATGTTTCACCCGTGATGGCAGTAAGTTGTTGTTCGGCGGCGCTTTTGATGGTCCGTGGAACTACTACTTGCTGGATCTAAACACGCAGGTGGCAACCCAGCTGACAGAAGGGCGTGGCGACAATACCTTTGGTGGTTTCCTGTCGCCAGAAGATGATGCGCTCTTTTATGTTAAAGAGGGGCGCAACCTGATGCGCGTCTCTCTTGATACTCTGGAAGAGAGTGTGGTCTATCAGGTGCCGGAAGAGTGGGTGGGCTACGGCACTTGGGTGGCTAACTCTGATTGCACGAAATTAGTGGGCATTGAAATTAAGCGGGAAGACTGGCAGCCACTGACCGACTGGAAGAAATTCCACGAATTCTATTTCACTAAACCTTGCTGTCGCTTGATGCGTGTTGATTTGCAAACGGGCGAATCTGCCGTGATTCTTCAGGAAAATCAGTGGTTAGGCCATCCAATTTATCGTCCTTATGATGATAACACCGTGGCGTTTTGCCACGAAGGGCCGCACGACCTGGTTGACGCCCGCATGTGGCTAATCAATGAAGATGGCAGCAACATGCGGAAAGTGAAAACTCACGCGGAAGGCGAAAGCTGTACTCACGAATTCTGGGTGCCAGATGGTTCCGCTTTGGTGTATGTCTCTTACCTGAAAAGCAGTCCCGACCGCTTTATCTACAGCGCAGACCCAGAGACGCTGGAAAACCGCCAATTGACTAAGATGCCAGCGTGCTCTCATTTGATGAGTAACTATGACGGCTCATTGCTGGTCGGTGATGGCTCTGATGCGCCAGTTGATGTGCAAGATGACAGCGGGTATAAGATTGAAAACGATCCTTTCTTGTATGTTTTCAATCTGAAAAATGGCACTCAACATCGTGTTGCTCGCCATGACACCTCATGGAAGGTGTTTGAGGGCGATCGCCAGGTCACACATCCACACCCCTCCTTTACCCCTGATGATAAACAAATTCTGTTTACCTCCGATGTGCACGGCAAACCGGCCTTATATTTGGTCACTTTGCCTGAATCCGTCTGGCAATAGCTGAATTATGCGCTAGCCTCTTTCATGGAAGGAGGCTAATTTGCTGTCTGCAATGCTTTTATCCGATTATTCACATTGGTTTATTGCACAGTCTCGTGACTTCCCTTTATAATAAAACCACTGTTCTATTTTTTTTAAAACATATTGTTTTATGAAACACAGAAAACTGAGTAGGGTAACCAAAAAATGGCTATTGCAGATCTAGATAAACAGCCCGACTCTGTTTCGTCGGTTCTGAAGGTTTTCGGCATCTTACAAGCCTTGGGTGAGGAGCGGGAAATTGGTATTACCGAACTTTCTCAGCGTGTAATGATGCCTAAGAGCACAGTTTACCGCTTCCTTCAGACCATGAAGTCCCTGGGGTATGTGGCACAGGAAGGCGAATCAGAGAAGTACTCCCTCACACTGAAGTTGTTTGAGTTGGGGGCTAAAGCGCTACAAAATGTTGATTTGATTCGTAGCGCTGATATACAAATGCGTGAGTTATCCAATGAAACGCGCGAAACCATTCACTTGGGCGCATTGGATGAAGACAGCATTGTTTATATTCATAAAATTGATTCTATGTACAACCTGCGGATGCACTCCCGCATTGGTCGCCGTAACCCACTGCACAGTACCGCCATTGGTAAAGTGCTTTTGGCGTGGCGTGACCGTGGTGAAGTAGAAGAGATCTTATCGCATATCGAATTCACCCGCAGTACTAAATATACGCTGGATAGCGCGGCTGCACTGCTGCCGGTGTTAGATCAGGTGCGTGAGCAGGGCTTTGGTGAAGATATCGAAGAACAAGAAGAGGGTCTGCGTTGTATCGCTGTTCCTGTTTTTGACCGTTTTGGCGTTGTTATTGCGGGGTTAAGTATTTCATACCCAACGTTGCGTTTCTCTGAAGAGAACAAGAGTGAGATCGTTAAATCACTGCATCGTGCCGCACGCAATATTTCAGAACAGATGGGTTATCGCGAATACCCTTTCTGAGTAAATCGATAAGCAGGGTAAATACTGTATAATTATTGGATATTTTTAATCAGCTGTTAATTATAACTATTTATTTCTTTCTTGCATAGCGAACGGCTCCTCTGATCAGGAGCCTTTTTTTTGCTTACTAACTATTGTTTAAATATACCGTTTACTGTTTATTTAATTCTCTTGGGTCACTATGACCATGCTTAATCATATTAGGGAGAGAGATGATGAGGACGCTATTAAGCATAAGAGCAGTAGTAAGTGTAGGGTTGTTACTACTGTTGGCGGGTTGTAGTAGCACACAAAGTAATAAGCCGCACAAATTGATCGACCGTGGTGAATATAAGATAGATACCAATAATCCCTCTGTAGCACAAAATGATCGGGTGCGCTTTTTAGTACTTCACTATACCGCCACAGATGATGCAGAGTCATTGAGATTACTGACGCAGGGAAATGTCAGCGCGCATTATTTGGTGAAGACACATCCTGATACCGTCGGGGGGAAACCTGTTGTTCTGCAACTGGTTCCGGAGGAACAAAGAGCCTGGCATGCAGGTGTCAGTGATTGGCAAGGGCGCAATAATCTCAATGATAGCTCGATAGGTATCGAAATCGTCAATAAGGGCTTCACTGAGAAGATGTTGGGCCGTACCTGGTACCCTTACAATGAATCACAGATTAAATTGATTGAGCGCCTGACCAAAGATATTGTCGAACGTTATCATATTGATCCAACGGATGTTGTCGCCCACAGTGATATTGCTCCCCTCAGAAAGTCTGACCCTGGCCCCCTATTCCCCTGGAAGCGGCTGGCAGAACAAGGCATTGGTGCCTGGCCAGATGACGCGACAGTCACCAAGTATATTAATGGGCGAGAAATATACGACATAGCATCAGTCGCCATTATTCAACAGGCACTGGCCCGCTATGGTTACAAAATCCCACAGAGCGGCACATTGGATGATGAAACCCGTCAGGTTATCACGGCATTCCAAATGCATTTCAGAGCGCAGGATTTCAGCGGTATACCGGATGTAGAAACAGAAGCCATTGCCTTGGCACTGATCGAGAAGTATCGCTCTTAATATCAATCTGCAAAAAAGCCAGTCACATAATGACTGGCTCAGACTGATGACAAACCTTGATGACTCGATCTAAAACGGTGAGGGCAGGTGGAGGAGTAAAGCGTCCGCGCCAGGGAGGGCGCGGCTCGAGCCTCCAGGGACGGATTGACGGCGTCTTTACGATCTACCTGTTCTCTCCGCCACTGGCACTTTGTCAATAACCTCAAAAGCCAGTCACATAATGACTGGCTTTAGTTAATTATAACCGCGTTTATTGATGGGCTAAATCGCCATCATCCTCACTGTTCAAAATATCTTTATTTGTTTGCGTCATCAATTGGCTGGTAATAGTACCAGCAGTCATTGAACCACTGACGTTCAATGCGGTACGGCCCATATCAATCAATGGTTCTACCGAGATCAGTAAGGCAACCAATGTGACCGGTAAGCCCAATGCAGGCAGCACAATCAGTGCGGCGAAGGTTGCGCCACCACCAACACCGGCAACACCGGCAGAGCTGATGGTCACGATCCCGACCAGTGTGGCAATCCATACTGGGTCCAGCGGGTTAATGCCGACGGTGGGTGCAACCATCACGGCCAGCATGGCCGGGTAGAGGCCGGCACAGCCATTTTGACCAATGGTTGCACCAAAGGATGCGGAGAAGCTGGCGATGGACTCAGGGATACCCAGACGGCGAGTTTGTGCTTCCACATTCAATGGGATACTGGCGGCGCTTGAACGGCTGGTAAAGGAAAATGTCAGTACCGGCCAGACTTTACGGAAGAATTTCAGCGGATTGATGCCGGTGAAAGAGAGCAGCAGGCCGTGGACCACAAACATAATCGCCAGCCCCAGATAGGAGGCAACAACAAAGCTACCCAGCTTAATAATGTCTTGGATGTTCGAACCCGCCACCACTTTGGTCATTAATGCTAATACGCCGTAGGGGGTCAGTTTCATGACCAGACGCACCAGTTTCATCACCCAGGCTTGCAGTGTATCGATAGCCACCATCACGCGTTGGCCTTTCGCCACATCGTCTTTCATCAGTTGCAGTGATGCAATACCGAGGAAGGTGGCGAAAATAACTACACTGATGATTGAAGTTGGGCTAGCGCCAGTCAAATCAGCAAATGGGTTTTTCGGAATAAAGGAGAGGATCAACTGTGGTACGGTCAAGTCGGTCACTTTACCCAAATAGTTGCTTTCGATGGCACTCAAACGCGCAGTCTCTTGTGTGCCTTGAATTAAGCCATCGGCTGTTAAGCCAAACAGATTGGTGACGAACACCCCAACGAGCGCAGCAATCAGTGTCGTGAAGAGCAAGGTGCCGATGGTCAGGATACTGATTTTGCCCAGTGAAGCGGCATTATGTAGTTTAGCCACGGCACTCAAAATTGAGGCAAATACCAATGGCATAACAATCATTTGCAGTAATTGTACATAGCCATTACCGACAATGTTAAACCAGGTGATGGACTCTTTAAGTACTGGGTTATCTGCGCCGTAGATCCATTGTAAGCCGAGGCCAAACAGCACACCCAGTGCCAAACCAACCAAGACTTTCTTGGCCAGACTCCATTGTTTGTGGCGGGTTTGTGCCAATAGTAATAGCAGTGCTACAAATACCAGCACGTTAATCACAAGCGGTAGGTTCATCCCCAAATCTCCAGATTATTATTTTGAATACTGGCGACGTATTCTATTTCTACTTTTCTATAGGATCGCGCCAGGCACAATCAATTGTGCAATTAGCTGCATATGGTAGCAGCCCGATAAAGGCTCACTTATATCCAAAAAGAATTTTATATAAGTTTTTACCCTGATTTGTATGGAATATATTCAGATTGATTATTTTTCGCACATCAAAGTGTGATCACAATCGAAAATTTTTCAATTGCTCCATATAGGATAGCAGCGGAATAGTGGTGTCAGTTTGCCAATAGACGGAAAAACAAACTAATAGAACACATAACACTCGTTCTAATTGATTGCCTTTTTGCGGGCGTAATAGCGGAATACAAAATCGCCAACGGCAAGGCCATAGCAGCGGCACGCCAGCAGGGGTGATCATATCGGCCAGCAGATGGCTGAAATAGCCAATAATCATGGCGTGGAATGCATCCGCAGGAATAATCCAATCGCGTGAAATATCCATTTGGAATAGGGCAATACCGCCGATCACGGCCAGCAGGCTATGGGTAAATCCGCGATGACCAAATGCACGGGCAATGGGGGTTGAGATCCACTTTAGCCGCTGGCCAAGGATTGACTTGGGGTGGTCAATATCGGGCAGCAGGGAAGTTAGCAGGGCGCCCGGTATAATGTGCCACCAATCGCCATGTGCCAGTTCCGGTGTGAGACCGACTTTTTTGGCAAAAATAGCGCAGGCGACAGAAAAAATAAGGTGTCCTTCCCCTGTCATACTTGAATTCCGAATCTGTAGCTGTTGATTTATCCAGTATATGAGATTTATCCTGATATGAATAGCCGTGACGCTGTAACTAAATGTCTCATTTTTCTGTTTGAAGGAGGGGAGTTTAGCCTAGGTATTGAGGAGTGGGATATTGGGCGATGGACTCGAATAAGGGAATCTAAGTAAAAAAAGGGAAAAGCGACCGGGAGTCACTTTTCCCCAAAGTAATACGGGTATGGGCATAATTAACAAATAATGATGAGGGTACTCATAACGATATAACTATTTACACGATCAATTAGAAGCTGTACTGCACACCGACACGATAGCGAGTTTGGCGCTCATCAGTGGTTTTGCTGCCCGCTACGTTGCCGATAGCAACATATGGCTTCCAGTTTTTATCCCATTTGTAAGCAACTTTCAGATCATGACTCCATTCGTCTTTGTTTTTGTTGGACAGAATTTCGTCTTCAGATTTCTTGTAGTTCAATTCATACTCAGCAGAGTAGTTTTTCAAGAAATTGTAAGCAAACAGCATGGTGAACTCATGGCCTTTCTCATCGGATTTGGTCTGAGAAGGTTGGTTACGCTTGTAATATGGGCGATAACGCAGTGATGTTGAGAAGTCATCAGTGAAGCCCACTTTACCGCGCAGATAAGGGCGGTAGTTGTTTGAGTCAGATGATGACTCTAATGAGAAACCAGGCTCAAGTGAAAACGTTTTATTGAACGCATAAACATAGCTGGCAACCACTTCGGTGCCGTTACTGACTTGCTCATTGAAAGGTTTATTTGGCGTAGTATCAGAGCTGTGCTGGCCCCATTTCCCTTCCAAAGAGAGACCAAAACCATTGGCAAAGCGGTTGGAGAGCAGTAAACGGTCTTTATGATCAGATTTACTGGTGTCTTTCATTTCATGCCGATAGTCAATTGTTGTAGCAACAGAACTAAAACTGATAACAGATGCCACTGCTAGAGTAATTAATTTAAATTTCATTTTTTTATATAATCCCAGGGTTATGGTTATTTAAAACAACAATCATTAACAATTTTATAAAATTCAACATACGACTGGAAAACAATTCCACAATCAAAGAAACGATGTTTCACTTATTGTGGATATACATTCTATTTATATTTGTAATTAATTGTGTGATCCAGATCTTTGTTGGCGATTAATTTTTTAATCAGGTATTAATTTGTGATGGTGATCTAATTGGCTATTATTTTTATGATTTATAAAACAAAACAACCCCGCCAAATTAATGGCAGGGCTTAATAATAACTTAAGTTAAATAAGTTTAATGATTATCTCATTGCACGTTTTAGAATGCGGTCACCTTGCTTATTAAAGTATTCTGCAGATTCTTCAACTGACTTTTGGCCGTAATCGATATATTGAATTGCGTCACGGAACAGAGAAACGATCTGCGGGTCATCAAAGTACGGTGACGTTTTCATTTCATGTGGCAATTCCAGCGCCATATTTAAGCCGGCAACTGATGGATCTTCATCTTTAATCACACCACTGGCACGCAGTTGAGTCACTGCTGCTGCACTCAGTGGTACACCACGTTCCAGACCCATGGCATCAATACCTTCTTTGCTGTTTAGCAAGAAGTTAATCAAGATGGCACTCTCTTCTGGATGTTTAGTGGATTTACCAATTGAAAGCATCTGAGCTGGTTTAAAGAACAGCCCCGCATCTTTCGCATCTGGCAACATTGGATAAGGGCCAAGTATCAATTTTGCTGGTTTGGTCAGGTTATCAGAATATTTAGTGATGGTGGAGTTCCACATATAAGTGCCACCCCATTCACCATTAATCCATGGCTTCATTTCGTACATATTACTCTTGCCGAATGATGCATAGTATTTAGTGGATGGCATGACATGGCTATCAACCATTTTCTTATACATAGTAAAGAACTCAACCCACTGTTCTGGTGTATAAGCAAATTTCTTATTGGCTTCGTCGATCGTTGGTGTGTTGTATTTTTGTGTCATATAAGAGCGAATTAATGCCAGAGTATCCTGGTGCTCTAATACGACAGGGTAGTATTGCTCACCCAATTTTTCCTGGAATACTTTACCGGCGTTAAGTAATTCATCCCACGTTTTTGGATACACTAAACCCGATTTAGCCCATGTCGCGTCATTGAAATAGAAAATACGGGCAGTAACTGAAATTGGAATACCATTCAATTTGCCATTAACAGTGGTTTGTTGCAGCTCTTTTGGATCAAACTGAGTCAAATCTAACTGTTTAGATACTTTATTCAAATCAAAGAAGCCAGTGCCATCTTTGGAGAAGATAGGCAGCCAGTTCCAGTTAGTTTGCATAACATCGGGTTCAGTCCCACCGGCGATTTGGGTAGTCAGACGGGAAAGATGGCCATCCCAACCGGTGTATTCAGCTTTAACATTAATATTCGGGTGCTGTTTGTGGAACTCTTCCAGAGCTTTAAGCGTCATCTGATGACGACCATTGCCCCCCCACCATGACATACGCAGGTTAACTTCATCCTGTGCAAAAGCCTGATGTGATAATAAAGCCAGAGTGGATGCTATTAGCGTGTGTAGGATCGCTTTTTTCATTGGGTACTGCTCCTGTTAAAGAGAGATATTTTTTTCTGTTTTTGCATCAAAGATATGGCATTTATCCATATCAAACTGGAAGTACACGGTGCGATGCAGGCCATTTTCAATAATTGGCCGTGCTTCATCAGACGGTAGGCGACAAGTCAATTCAAAGTCGTCAACCTTGATGTACATAAAGAATTCATGACCCATGTTCTCCATACGAACCAATTCACCTTGCGAATGGTTATTGGCCATCGGTTGTGTTGACATGCGAATAAATTCTGGGCGGACACCAAAGAACACTTTTTCACCGGCAAAGGCGGCGACTTTAGCTTGTTGCTTCTCATTAAGTACCAAGGTGTATTGGCCGACGGTCAGACCAATTTGGCCCTCTTTTTCTACCAGGGTGCTCGGTTTGATATTCATTTCCGGCGCGCCGATAAAACCGGCAACAAACATATTGGTTGGGAAGTGGTAAAGATTATCTGGGGTATCAACTTGCATGATATGGCCCAGTTTCATGACACAGATCCGATCGCCCATGGTCATGGCTTCAGTCTGGTCATGGGTCACATAAACAGTGGTTGCTGCTTTCCCGCTTTTTTTCAATTGCTTATGTAAATCTGAGATGCGGATACGCATGGAAGCACGCAGTTTGGCATCCAGGTTTGATAAGGGTTCATCAAACAAGAACACATCCGGTTTTTTCACGATCGCACGGCCTACTGCCACACGCTGCGCTTGACCACCAGACAACTGACGTGGCAGGCGATCCAACAAATCTTCCAGCTCCAGAATTTTTGCCGCTTCTGCAACTTGTGCTTCGATTTGGTCTTTTGGCAGTTTACTCAGCTTCAGACCAAAGGCCAGGTTCTCTTTTACCGTCATATGCGGATATAGCGCATAGTTCTGGAACACCATAGCGATACCGCGTGATTTAGGTGCCAGATTATTGACGACCCGATCACCAATTCGAACTTCGCCATCACTGATGGTTTCCAGACCTGCCAACATGCGCAGGGTGGTGGATTTAGCACAGCCTGATGGACCAACAATCACCATAAACTCGCCATCATGGATCTTCAGATCAATGCCATGAACCGCGCGGAAACCGTTGGAGTAAACTTTGCCTAATTTATTGAAAATGACTTCAGCCATGATAAATCCTCTATTAACCTTTAATTCCGCTGCTGGTTACGCCTTGCACGAAGTAGCGTTGAGCCAGGAAGAAAACAATGATGGACGGCAGAATGGAGATGCTTGCCATTGCCAGAATTTCGTTCCACGGTGCGCCTTCGGTGACGTCAATTGACATCTTCAGAGCCAGCGCTATCGGGTACTTATCGACGCTGTAGACATAAATCAGTGGGCCGATAAAGTCGTTCATTGACCACATAAACTGGAACAGTGCGACAGAGATAATGGCCGGTTTCAAAATTGGCACCACCACATACCACAGCACCTGTAGGGAGTTACAACCGTCGATTTGTGCGGCTTCTTCCATATCACGCGGTACACCACGCAGGAATTGAATCAACATGAAGACGAAGAACCCTTGCGTGGCGAAGGCTGTCGGTAAATAAAGTGGCAAGTAGCTATTTAACATGCCCATTTCACGGAACATGATGTATTGCGGGATCAATAACACAGTACTTGGCAGCAACATGGTGGTAATTAATGTTGCGAACCAGAACTTCTTCCATGGGATCTCGAAGCGAGCAAAACCATATGCCACGATAGTGGAAGAGATAATGGTCAAAATGACTTTCGGGATAACAAACTTAAAGGTGTTAAGCATGTAATGACCGAAGTTATATTCAGTACCGGTTTTCCAGCCATTAACAAAACCATCGCGGGTTGGGTGTTCTGGCCATAATCCTAATGTGGTGAAGATCTCATTATTAGGCTTAAATGCAGCAGAGAACATCCACAGCAGTGGATAAAGCATCATCAGGCCGACAATAATCAAAATGATATAGCGGAAAGCTGCACTGACTTTTGCTTTACGTAGCGTACGGTTAATTTCCGCATCAGCAAGTTCCTGCGCCAGAGCTAATTTTTTCTGGTTGGAAGTGTGTTGTACGTCAGTCATTTTTTCCTCCTTTATCGGCGGAGTAGAAGACCCAATATTTAGATGATTTAAATGCAATTGAGGCGAAGAGGGCGACTACCAGGAATAATATCCAGGCCAGCGCAGCACCGTATCCCATATCAAAGTATTTAAACGCGGTATCATAGATATAGAGCGAGAATAAATAGGTGTAGTGGGTCGGTCCGCCGTCAGTAATAACGTACGGCGCAGTAAACTCTTGGAATGCCTGCGTGGTTTGCATAATAAAGTTAAAGAAAATAACCGGCGTGATCAGTGGCACGGTCACTTTCATAAACATTTGCCATTTAGAGGCACCATCAATCATGGCGGCTTCATACTGTGATTGCGGCACGTTCTGCAATGCGGCCAGGAAGATAACCATGGCAGAACCGAACTGCCAAACACGCAGTAATGTGACGGATGTCAGCGCCAGCGCTGGTTCTCCCAACCAGTTGATGGCGTCAAATCCGAGCACACCGATAAAACTGTTTAACAGGCCATCGATGGCAAAGAGAGCACGCCATAACACGGCAATTGCAACGCTGCTGCCGAGGATAGATGGAATATAGAAAGCAGTACGGAACAGGCCGATACCACGTAATTTAAAGTTCAGTACAAAAGCGATCCCCAGGGCAAATGCCAGTTTTAAAGGAATAGTCAGAAATACATAAGCGAATGTTACGCCCATGGATTTCCAGAATAAATCATCTTCAAGCAGCATATGACGATAATTCTCGATCCCGTTAAATACGGGAGGGTTCATTAAGTCATACTCAGTAAAACTGAGAAAGAAAGATGATACAAAGGGGAAAGCCGTAAATATTATCAACCCGAGTATATAAGGTGATAAATAGGCTAACCCCAGCATTCTGTTTTCATTCATAATGCTTACCTATTTTTAATAACATGAAAGATAAATAAAACTACTGATTCAAAAGCGTCGGATAAATAAAGTCGATATCATACAAAGTGCGGCTTTCCCCGTTCACTCGATAATCTCCATGGATGTAACCACCATTGGTAATAAATTGAGGTATCGCTGCCAATTTATTCTGTTTGGCGGCAATTAAGGTCAATATTGCTAATGCAATCGGATTGTCGAGGCGGAAATAGCGGTGTTGCGCCGATTCAACAAATAGACCACGGTGGTAATGTTGCGTAAATAGGTCGTCACCCACTTGCCAGGCTAATTCAAATAGTTGAGTACATTGGCAATGTTCCGCTAGTTCAGTTAAGGCCAGCAGCAGATAGGGTGTTGCTTTAGGTTTTTGACCGGTCATCAGCGCAGCCTGGTGTTTTGGCTTATTTAATTCAGCCAACTGCCAGCGGTGTAGTAATACGCCAATCAAATCCAGCAGTTCTTCATCTTCACTCAAGCGCCAGGCGCGGACCAGCGGCAGCAGGTAATCAACGTCTAATGGGAAGGGCGAGATAACACTCCCTTTTGCGCCATAGTAGCCATCACGTTGCAAAATATAACCGCTCATGTCCTGACCATCGTTCCATAACGGGCGCAATGTATTGCTCTCAACGTCATAAGCGAAACGATAGTAATTTTTTAAACCGTCAATCACCCATTGCAGCACTTCAGCATCAGGTTGTTGGCGCAAGATATCCAGCATTGCCAATGGGTTATCAATCAGCAGTGGGCGCATGTCGCGGAACAGGACATTGGCTTCACGGGCTATTTCACCAAATTCAGGGCCAAACTGGCGCTTGGCACGATCGCCATACCAAGATTGGGTCTGGTTGTCATCTGCCGGTACTGGGCGGCGCTGTTGTGGTGAGCTGAACTGATAAACCGGCAAACCTGTTTCAGGATTGCGGGCTAAAACATATTGGCGGTACAGGTGCTTGCCCCATGCCGCGGCGGCAATATCACCGGTGTACTCGGCATACTTATAGGCAGCGTAAATCAAATCGGTGCCAGCATTCACAAAGGTCAAGCCCTTGGTCTCTGGCAGGCGCGGTAGGTCCGCAGGATTAACCACATCGTGACGTGCATGAGTGAACACATGCGGGTCGCGCTGCTTGTCATAGCTACCATGACGGCCCAAATCCAGTGTTTGCCAATCTTCAACATGGGCGTGCCAAAATCCCTGCAAGAAATTCAGTGTTTTTTCCCGATCAATAGCAATCAGCAAATTGTAATAGGGCAGATGATGCTTCAGCTCATGGACTTGCGCTTTCGATTCAGGCCCTTCAGTTATCAACGAGTCCAGATTCAGGAAACGGTGTCCACCCCAATAAAATAATCCGCTCTGGTCATGCACGCCGTGCTGCATAAAATAGCTGCTTTGCACCCGAGCTTGCTGATGGTATTGCGGGTCCTGAGTCACCAGACTTAGCGCATCTAATGTCCGTAGCCAGTTTTGCTGACTGGCAAAATTAGATATTGGGGTATTGTGACCATCTGGGAATTCCCATACGACAGGTTGATGAGTCAGCACATCAAAACCATCAGCCATTAGTGGGGTTGGGTTTTGATTGCTGTGGCCAACAGATTGGACTAAATCAACATAGCTGCGAATAGCGCTGAGCCAGTTAATCATGGTTGCGTCACTGTTTTTAATGTTGCCGACAAACTCCATCACCTTAACCCCATCATCGAAACGTTAGGACGGAACCGGTTTAAGGTTCCTTATAAATAGAAACATCGTTTCAATCTATTATATTTGTATTTACAGGCGAGTCATTGAGCGAATGACAAAAGTGTGATCGAAGTCGGAACGTTGTTTTGAATTTTTTATTTTTGCACTTTTGGCACGAGTTTTTTGATGATCTTATTTGTTAACTATTTGATAAACAAGTAATAAAAAAGGCACAACCGAAGTTGTGCCTTTAAACAATTTTGAGTCGAATTCTGCTGAAAAACCTAAAGAAATAGAACTTAACTCAAATTGGTCATGATTCTCGCCTTAGCGCGCTAACCAGCCGCCATCAACAGCGATGGTGTAACCGCTGATATAGTCGGATGCTTTGGAGGCCAGGAAGACCACTGGGCCTTTCAGATCATCAGGCAAGCCCCAACGACCCGCCGGGATACGGTCAAGGATCTCTTTGCTGCGCTCTTCATCTTTACGCAACTGCTGAGTGTTGTTGGTCGCCATATAACCAGGTGCTACCGCGTTCACATTGATGCCGTGTTTTGCCCACTCGTTAGCTAACAGACGGGTGACACCCATCACTGCGCTTTTCGATGCGGTGTAAGATGGCACACGGATGCCACCTTGATAAGAGAGCATTGAGGCAACGTTAATGATTTTGCCGCCATGACCCTGTTTGATGAATTGTTTGGCAACCGCCTGAGACATAAAGAACACGGTTTTGATGTTCACGTTCATCACATCATCCCAGTCTTTTTCGCTGAAGTTGATCGCATCTTCACGACGGATGATACCGGCGTTATTGACCAGAATATCGATTTGGCCAAATTCAGCGACAGCACGCTCTAACAGGGCTGGAATGCCATCAATTTTGCTCAGATCTGCAGTCAGGCTCAAGAAGCGGCGACCTAATGCAGTCACTTTTTCAATCGTCTCTTTTGGCTCAACAATGTTGATACCCACGATATCGCAACCTGCTTCGGCTAAACCGATCGCCATGCCTTGGCCCAAACCGGTATCACAGCCAGTAACCAGTGCAATTTTACCTTTCAATTCAAAGGAATCTAAAATCATAGCTAACATCTCTCTCAAGGCGGTCAAAGATTGCCGCGATTTCAATATTGGGGAGAAAACCGCCAAAAGGGCGGCTTTGGTTGGTAGAGCCTATCTTTCAGAACATCATCTTGAATGGGCATCACCCAAGTCAGATAGCACGGCAAAAGTAGAGAGTGCGCATGATGCCGAAAATGGTGCCTTACAACCTGCGCGGGTCTGACTTCTGACCGAGTGTTTCTTTTGATTCGCTGATGATAGTGTTTGCGGGAAGTTAATTCAATAAAAATGAAATGATGTTTTATTATTTTTTGAGGAGTGTCATGATTTTTGGATTAATTATGGTCAAACTGTGGAGATTACCCGTAGAATGAGCCAAAACCCGCGTAAAACAGTGACGAGGGTACCGCTAAATCTATTCTGCATAATAATGAGGAGAAACAATGAAGATGTTTTTTATTAATGATGAAACGCCATGGGAAGAGCTAGGCAATGGTATTAAGCGCAAAGTTATGACTTGGAGCGATGAGCTGATGATGGTCTGCGTTCACTTTGACAAAGGGGCGATTGGCGTCGCACATAAGCATGATATCCATGACCAAATTGCTTATGTTGCCGCAGGTAGCTTTGAAGTGGAAATTGAGGGGCAGAAGCGCATATTGAAAGCTGGCGATGCGTATCGTGCGGTGAAAAATGAGATGCATGGCGCGGTATCGTTGGAGGATAACAGTATTTTGATCGACACCTTTACCCCTAAGCGGGATGATTTCCTTTAAAATCTATTGGGCGGTTGAGTCATCGACTTTAACCGCCTCTTATTACCAGAATACTCATTTCTCTTTAGCTACGAATTCTCTTCAGCTACGAAATATCTTCCTTGCGCAATTGCTCGAGTGACGCCAACTGAATATCTGCCAATGCCCAGCGTGGGTCCGCGCGGTACTCCTGTGATGGAATAACAATAGAGCGCATACGTGCAGCTTTAGTCGCAATCATACCGTTGACTGAATCTTCCAGCGTGACACATTGTAGTGGGTCAATACCCAGATCAGCCGCCGCATTCAGATAGACCTCCGGGTGCGGTTTGCTGTAGGGCAGGTACTCCGCTGACACCAGACAGTCGAAATAGTGTTCAACGCCGAGCATGGCGAGCACGCGTTTTTGCATATGTAGCGGTGAGGCGGAGGCCAGGCCAATTTTCAGCCCTTGTTGGCGGCAAAGGTCCAGCGCATATTCGACGCCGGGTAACACCGGGCGCGTCTCCTCCACCAGTTCTATTGCGCGGGCAATAATACGTTTGCACACCTCCGCCTGACTCGGCCCCTGCCATGGCCGGGTTTGATACCAAAGTTTCACCACCAAATCGATACGCAGACCAAGGGTATCGGGCAGTGAGTCTCGCGAGGAGGTGTCCAGCCCGAGTGAGGTGAAAATATCAAGTTCAGCCTGTAGCCATAAAGGTTCTGAGTCAATCAGCAGGCCGTCCATATCAAAGATTGCGGCCTTAATCGGATGAGGGGTCGCCATTAATCATCACTCCTGTTGGTTTTTAGCTATAAGCTGAATACATTAGCATTAACTTAATCATCTTGCGTCAACAGAACCTATGGTGAATTTGAGTTAACCATGGGGATCACAACAAAAATTTTGCACAAAAAGTGAATGTAGCAGGTAAACTAAGTCTACATAAGTTGTGGTATTTACAAGGAGAAGTCATGACCTATCAACAGGCTGGGCGCGTCGCTGTTATCAAACGGATCGCAGGATGGCTCGTTTTTATTCCAGCACTGCTGTCAACATTGATTTCAATTATCAATTTTGCCTATCAATATAGTCAAAAGAGTACCGGGATTAATGCGGTGATGCTGGATTTTATCCATGTCATGACCGATATGATCCGCTTTAATACCACTTTCCTGGATATCTTCTGGTTCAACTCACCCGTGCCCGATTTTGAGCAGGGTTTATCTGCCGCTAACATTATGTTCTTTATCATTTATATGTTGATTTTCGTCGGTCTGTCGTTGCAGGCGTCAGGGGCGCGGATGTCGCGGCAAGTGCGGCATATTCGTGAGGGCATTGAAGATCAGCTGATTTTAGAGCAGGCCAAAGGCAGTGAAGGGCGCAGCCGTGAACAGCTGGAAGAGAAGATAGTCTTACCGCACCACACTATTTTCTTGCAGTTTTTTACCCTCTATATCCTGCCGCTGGTGATTGGTGTGGTGGCCTATTTTGTCATTAAGCTATTGGGATTGATGGCACAGGGATAAGCTGTTTTCAGAGAACAAAACCGGAACAGTGCTAAATTGGCCCATAACTGGGCCTTTTTATTACCTATTATATTGATGTAAAAATAAATTAATCTCTTGAAAGACTTTTTCGTGGATCACCATACGATACCCCTCTTGCTCTCACACTATTCCCACTGCGATTGTCTTATGCTGTAAATCTCTTTCCTCGGTATATCAGTAAAGTAATGAACGTTTTTATCTCTAAGAAAATGCGTAATTTTATTGTGTTAGCCCAAACCAACAGCATGGCAAAGGCCGCAGAAAAATTGCACATGACCGCCTCCCCATTCGGCAAAAGTATTACCGCGCTGGAGGAGCTGGTGGGTTATTCACTGTTTACCCGCAATGAGAAGAGTATCAGCCTCAATAAGGCGGGGCAGGAGCTTTATCAAGAGCTATTTCCGATTTACCAACGGTTGTCGGCAATCGACAATAATATTGTGTCAATGTCCCAGCGGCAGAAGAGTATCGTGGTGGGCATTGATAACACTTACCCTACCATTATTTTTGATCAGCTGTTCAGCCTCAGTGATAAATATGACGGGATCACCGCCCAGCCTTTTGAGTTCAATGAAAACAGTGTTATAGATGATCTACTCGACCGCCGTGTCGATTTTATTATCTCCCCGCAGCAAGCCTCGCAACGAGTGACACATATCGACAGTATGCAAGCCACTGAGCTTCCATCTTTGCGGCTCGGTTTTTTAGTCTCGCGCCGTTTTGAGAATATGCAGGCACTGGAATTATTAAATACGCTGCCGTGGCTACAAATGCGCTTTCAAAATCGGGCTAATTTTGAGTCCTTATTAGATGCCCATTTTCGCTCCATTGGGATTAACCCCACGATTATCTATCGACCCTACAGTTTTATGGCGAAAATAAGCGCGGTGGAGCAGGGGCAATTCCTGACCGTTGTGCCGCAGTTTGCTTATCGGTTAGTGAATCCGGCCAAGCTGAAATACTTTGATGCGCCGAATCAGCCCATGTACATGCGCGAATATCTCTATTCACTTAAGAATAATCACCATATTGAGCAAGTCATGGGCTACATCAATGCCGACCGTAACGGTGATTAAGGTGCCAGCATCGCGCCAAATTCAAACAGATTTCGGTGGAGCTGAAATGCCTGCGCCAGATTGTGATGCAAATGCCCACCTTTAGATTGCGCCAAATATTGATGCAGGTAATCACGGTACATCGGATGTGCGCAGTTATCGATAATGGCGGCGGCCCGTTGCAGGGGGGATAACCCGCGCAAGTCGGCAACACCTTGTTCGGTCACGATAACCTTTACGCTATGTTCGCTGTGATCAACATGGGTACACATCGGGACAATGGTGGAGACTTTGCCGCCTTTGACAATCGATGGGGCCATGAAGATAGACAGATAAGCATTGCGCTCAAAGTCTGCGCTGCCGCCAATGCCGTTGAGCAACTCGGTGCCCGCCACATGGGTGGAGTTAGCGTGGCCGTAGATATCAAACTCCAGCCCGACGTTAAGGGCGATGACCCCCAGGCGGCGAATGATCTCTGGGTTGTTGGAGATCTCCTGTGGGCGCAAGACGATGCGGCTTGAGAAGAAGTCCATGTTGTCATAGATCTTTTTCAGCGATGTGAGCGAAATGGTTAAGCTGGAAGCACTGACCCCGATGACTTTTTCGTTTTCTAACAGCTGGACGACCGACTCCTGCAACACCTCCGAATACATCATAAAAGGGGGGATATGCTGGCTTTCACCCAGTCGTTTCATTACGGCATTATTGATGTTACCTACGCCACTTTGCAGAGGGAGAAACTCAGGCGGAATGCGGCCTAAGCGCAGCTCATTCAGCAGGAAGTTGACCACATTATCCGCAATTTGGTCACATAAAGGATTAGCCCGATCCAGGTTGTTACTGGCATCCGGTAATTCAGTCTCGACGATGCCAACTATTTTGCTGGGGTCTACCTGCACATAGGATTGCCCCACTCTATCCAGCGTGTGAAATATAGGTAGCGTATTGCGCCGTGGTGGCGCGCCGAGGGTGATGATATCGGCGAATTCAGCCACCCGTGGGCTGTGGTAATGATTCAGTTCGATGATGATTTTTTTGGCTTTATGCAAAAATACCGGGGCATTGCCAATGCCGCTGGTGAGGTACACCTTGCCATCAGCGGTGATCGCCGAGGCTTCAATCACGGCGACATCAATATCACCAAAGAAACCATAGTTGACCATCTGCGCAACTTCACTCAGGTGCAGGTCAACGAAACTGACCGCCCCCTGATTGATCTTTTCACGCAGCAGCGAGGCAGTTTGGTAAGGGGCGCGCCAGGATAGGGCGTCGGCAGCGGCCAACTCATCATCCGCCTGGGCGCTGATAGATGCCCCGGTCAGTAAGCGAATTTGAAACTCTTGTTGTTGTTGATGAGATGCCATGGCACGTCGGGCAATGGCCGCCGGCAGCACTTTAGGTGCTCCCGCTGGGGTGAAGCCGCTGAACACCACCATATTTCCATGCTCAATGCATTCGGCAGCTTCATCTGCGCTCATTATGCAATATGACCTTTTCATAAAGAGATCCTTTGGTCGCGCAGGGTTAGCGCCCCAGAAAGTTAGGTTTACGTTTTTCCATAAATGCGCTCATGCCTTCCAGGTAGTCAGCGCTATCGTACACTGCGCGCCGCATACCCTGGATGCGCTCAAATTCATCTGAATTCATGGTGTGGGCTTCACCTAAAACGCGAAGTTCTTCTTTAATAACGGCAATGGCAAGCGGCGCTTTTTCCGAAATGACGTGCGCCAGTTTGAGGGTGAAATCCTCCAAATCATCGGGTTCCACCACATGATTGAGGATGCCCACAGAGAGTGCACGTTGGGCGGTTATCGGCGCGGCGGTAAAAATTAACTCTTTGACGATGTGGAAACCGGCATCACGAATCAGGTTGTGGATCCCCACTAAATTGTAGGGCACCCCCAGATTCACTGGCGTCATCGAGAAGGTAGAATTGCTACAGGCGATAATGATGTCTGAGCTCATAATCATTTCGAATGCGCCACCCCAGACACTGCCCTCGACCATGGAGATAATCGGCTTCGGGTATTTTTGGATCACTCGAGTTATCTGGCGCAATGGGTCGTCATAGGAGAGGGGGTCACGGCGGCCCGTAGGGAGTTCGTGGATGTCATGGCCCGCTGAGAACACTTTTGCACCTTCCGCCGCGCGTAAAATAATGCAGCGAATATCCGTCTTATTGAGGTCATGCAGCGCTTGCATCAAATCATCAATAAAAACCTTACTTAATGCATTGAGTTTGCGCCCATGGTTGAACTCAATAATGCCCACACGGTTGGCAATCAACACTTTTACATACTGATAAGACATAGTCGTCACTCCATTAATTGATGATTTTTTGCGTAATAAAATCAGTGACGTCATTAATCCCCGCCCGTGGCGAGATGTGGTTTTGACGTAGCAGATCTTCAATTTGTTGGTAGTGCTGGCGCAGGTCAGGGCGAGCAAACTTGCCGCTATCAATCATGATGGCTGCTGATGAGCTGTAGAACATCGCGCACGCTGACTAACATTGGCGTCCCTGGCCCATAAATGGCGGCAACCCCGCGTTCGCGTAAGAATGCATAGTCTTGCGGCGGAATGACGCCACCGGCGACCACACAGATATCCTGTCGCGCGTAGTGGCGCAGCGCCTCAACCAATTCTGGGATCAAAGTTTTGTGTCCCGCCGCCAGTGACGAAGCACCGATGACGTGCACATCGTTTTCAACCGCCAGACGGGCTATCTCTTCGGGAGTGGAGAACATTGGGCTTAAATCGACATCAAAACCGAGATCGGAATAGGCGCTGGCAATCACCTTCGCGCCACGGTCATGACCATCCTGCCCCATTTTGGCAATCAAAATTCTCGGGCGGCGGCCATTTTCACTGAGAAAATGCTGAGTTTGGGCCAGTATCTGATCAAACTCCTGCGCCTCTTTCTCACTCTGGTGGTAGCTGCGCGCAATGACGCCAGTGACACACTCACTTGGCACCAGATAACGATCGAATGCCACTTCCATCGCGTCCGAGATCTCCCCCAATGTCGCCCGTAAACGCGCGGCTTGAATGGCGGCTGCCAGTAAGTTTTCTTGATGCCCTGCGGCATGGCGCAGATGGGCCAATGCCTGTTGGACTGCATCGTTATCCCGCTCGGCGCGGATACGTTTCAGTTGGGCAATCTGTTCATTGCGCACTTTAACGTTGTCTATCTCCAGCACCTCGGTGTCAGTTTCTTTGGCTAATTTGTACTTATTCACGCCGACAATGACGCGTTTACCCTGGTCGATAAGAGATTGTTGATCCGCCGACGCCTCTTCAATCATGCGTTTCGGTAGCCCAACCTCAATGGCTTTGGCCATCCCCCCGACATCATCAATCTGCTTGATAATGGTGCGGGCTTGTTTGACCACTTGATCGGTGAGTGACTCGACAAAATAGGAACCGGCCAGTGGGTCGATGGTGCGGCAAATCGCCGACTCCTCCTGAATGATGATCTGGGTGTTACGGGCAATGCGTGCGGAGAAATCGGTTGGCAGGCCGAGTGCTTCGTCAAAGGCGTTGGTATGCAGAGATTGAGTGCCGCCCAGTGTGGCCCCCAGAGCTTCGATGGTGGTGCGGATAATATTGTTGTAGGGGTCTTGCTCGGTCAGGCTCCAGCCAGAGGTTTGGCTGTGGGTGCGCAGGGCCAGTGATTTGGGGTCAGTGGCACCAAACTGGCTCACCGCCTCACTCCAGAGATAGCGCGCGGCCCGTAGCATGGCGATGTTCATAAACAAGTCCATGCCAATGCCAAAGAAGAAGGAGAGACGGGGGGCAAAATCATCAATATTTAACCCCGCGTGCACCGCTGCTTTGATGTATTCAATGCCATCGGCGATAGTAAAGGCCACTTGCTGCACACAGTTCGCACCCGCTTCGCCCATGTGGTAACCACTAATACTGATAGTGTTAAAGCGCGGCATATTCTGGGAGCTCCAGGCGATGATGTCCGAAATAATGCGCATGGAGGGTTTCGGCGGATAAATATAGGTGTTGCGGCACAGGTACTCTTTCAGAATGTCATTCTGGATAGTGCCGGTGAGTAGTGCGGGGGCCACGCCTTGCTCTTCGGCGGCAACAATATAAAACGCCAGAATGGGCAGCACCGCGCCATTCATGGTCATCGAGACCGACATCTTATCCAGCGGGATTTGGTCGAACAGGACTTTCATATCCTCGACGGTATCAATCGCCACCCCAGCTTTGCCTACATCACCGGAAACGCGCGGGTTATCTGAGTCATAACCGCGATGGGTAGCCAGATCAAAGGCGACCGATAGCCCTTTTTGCCCTGCCGCCAGATTTCTACGATAAAAGGCATTTGACTCTTTCGCGGTGGAGAAGCCGGCATATTGGCGAATTGTCCAGGGCTGAGCGGCATACATGGTGGCCCGTGGCCCTCTGACATAAGGGGCGATTCCGGGGAGTGACCCTGTCACCTCCAGTCCATCCAGATCACTGGCGGTATAGAGCGGTTTGACCACGATGCCTTCAGCCGTGTTACTGACTAAATCCTCAATATGGATGCCGCGCCGATTTAGCTCTTTATTAGCCAGGTTTTCCCACTCACGAATATCGATCATTTATCTGACTCCCAATTCTGACAATAGAATTCCCATCGAGGAGAGTGAAACTTCCTCAATAAAGGTTTTTGATTTTATTTAAGTAAGCGCTTTTTGACCGGGATTGTCGCTGGCAAAAAAGAGCAGGGTTGAGTGTCATTATTAGACGGTAGCCATGGGGCTAATTTGTGGTTTTGCTCATGCTTTTTTTATAAAAAATCATTTTCATGGTGAGTGCTAGGCATAAAAAAACACCCTAACTGGTTGAGTTTCCAACTTTTGGGGTGCTGTTTTTTTATGTGCTGAGGGCTAGAAACGTTCGGGATGCAGCAATTGGTCAACGGCTTTTTGTGCATTAAGCCAGTGTTGGCCGCCAAATAAGTTACTGCGATTTAATAAGTAATAAAGTTGATAAATTGGCTGCCGCTCAATAAAGTCGCTGGGGAGTGGCCAAACACTCTGATAACCATCGTAAATTTGTGCGGGTAAAGTGGGGTAGAGGGGCAGCATGGAGAGATCACACTCCCGATCACCCCAATAGCAGGCGGGATCAAAAATCACCGGCCCATTGGCGCTGGCTGCAC
This sequence comes from Yersinia sp. Marseille-Q3913, assembly GCF_963892745.1. Classification (NCBI taxonomy): domain Bacteria; kingdom Pseudomonadati; phylum Pseudomonadota; class Gammaproteobacteria; order Enterobacterales; family Yersiniaceae; genus Yersinia; species Yersinia sp. Marseille-Q3913. The sequence continues at coordinate 80,771 of NZ_CAWQAF010000008.1, forward strand.
AGTTAGCGGGCCATAAATCGCCATGTAGCAAAGAGGGTTGTGGCTGGTGGCTCTGTAAACGGTCCTGAACAAGGTCGGTTATCTGGTCAATATCACCGAACGACATGCCTTTTTCGGCCGCTAATTGTAGTTGCCAGCCAATACGCTGTTCAGCAAAAAACTGCGCCCAACGGCGTTGCCAGCTATTGGGTTGCGGGGTCGTGGTCAGGTCATTATCGAAATCCAACCCAAATTGCAGTTGCTCACTCCATTGATGTAGATGCGCCAATTGTTGGCCTAAGCAGTAGGCATTGTGGGCATCGAGGGGCTTAAGAGGGATATATTCGAGCAGCAGGAAGCTGTAATCACGATCACTGCCCACACCATAAACTTCCGGCACCTGGACTGTTTTACTGCGGGCTAATAAGGAGAGCTGATCGGCTTCAGCGGTAAATATCGGCAGCATCTCACGGGCGTCACATTTTACGAAAACCTCGGTTTCACCATAACTGAGACGCCAGGCTTCATGGATATCTCCACCCGGTAGTTCAGTTCGTTCCCGAATTTCAGCCGGGCCAAGGTATTCACCTAACAGACGATTCACAGCTTGCCACATGACTCACCCCCTATCAGCTTGCCAGTTATATCCTTTGAACTGAGTCGCAAGGCTGTTAGCGACCTTCACTTGCCGCTGACCTGCAACGCTTATGACTTTGGGTAGATATCATTAGGTTAGCTTCTTTGCTGTGTAAAAAACAAGCGCTAGCGCACAGGGATACCCACGAGGGATCAAACAAAAGACTGATTCTGCTGCCAAATAGTGACATATTATTTTTCGTGCTGAAGACCGCCACCATGACTATAAAAAGTCACGGCAGAACCAGAGCAGATGCATAGCTAACAATAGTGAATAAGCCGTAAACATTACGGCTTATTAATAAGGACTCTACTGATTATAGCAGATTACTTTTTGGCGCGTTTTTAGCACTATCGGCGTTGGTCAGCGCGGTTTTGATCTGCGGTGTTATCTGGCGGCCTTGCACGGGTTTCACATGGCTGTAGATGAGGGCTAACACAAAGAATAGTGCCTGAATGATTACGATACAGGGGCCGGTAGCACCATCAATATGGAAGCTTATTAGCGTACCTAACACGCAAGCGACGACGGACACCAGGGTGGCAACAATCAACATCCGATCGAAGCTGCGGCAGAGCATAAAGGCGATGATGCCGGGTGCTATTAGCATGGCGATAACCAAAATAACCCCCACCGCCTGCAATGATGCCACAATAGTCAAAGCCAGCAGGCAAAGCAGACCATAGTGCAAAAGCTTGACCGGCAGCCCAATCACGCGCGCATGGTTGGGATCAAAGCAGTAGAGCATGAAGTCCTTACGTTTGAGCAGCACCACTAGCAGGGTGAAGCCGGCGATCCACAAGGTTTGTTTCAGTTCCGCCAGTGAAATACCCAGCATATTACCGAATAAAATGTGGCTGAGGTGTTGGTCAGTATCTATGCGGGAGAACATTACTAAACCAAACGCAAACATGCCGGAGAACACAATCCCCATCACGGTATCTTCTTTGACCCGGCTATGCTCTTTTAAATAGCCGGTGGCGACAGCACAGAATATCCCTGAGACAAAAGCGCCGATGACCAAAGGTATACCGAGCCAAAAGGCCAGCACTATCCCCGGTAACACGGCATGAGAGATGGCATCCCCCATCAATGACCAGCCTTTTAACACCAGGTAGCAAGATAGCACTGCGCAGACCACGCCGGTAATGATAGCCGCAACGATTGCCCGCTGCATAAAGGGGTAGGCGAAGGGTTCGCTGATCAGCGTGAACAAGGTATTCATACACGATCCTCCGGCAACTGCGGCAGCGGATGGCGACGCTTTTGGCGCGAACGATAACGAGTGGCCAACAATCCGTGTTTAGGCGCAAAGACAAAGGCCAGCAGGAATACCACTGTTTGCAAGGTCACAATCACGCCGCCGGTTGCGCCATCCAGATAGAAGCTGAGATAGGCACCAAAGGCACTGGTAAAAGCGCCAATGGCGATGGCGATGATCAGTAAACGGCCAAAACGGTCGGTAAGTAGGTAGGCGGTCGCCCCCGGAGTCACCACCATGGCAATCACTAAAATTGCGCCCACGGTCTGCAAGGCCGCGACGGTGCAGGCACTGAGCAGGGTGAAAAACAGAATTTTCAAGCGCAGCGGTGATAAGCCTATCGACATGGCGTGGCTTTCATCGAAAAACACAGCCAGTAAATCTTTCCAGATCAGGCATAAAATCATCAAGGAGACCAAAATAATGATCTCTACCTGCAACACATCTTCATCGGCTATCCCCAAAATATTGCCGAAAATGATCGACTGCACATTGACGGAGGTGGGGTTGAGCGAAACAATTAATAGCCCCACGGCAAAAAAGGTGGAGAAGATAAAACCGATGATGGCATCTTCACGCAGGCGAGTGATATGGCGGACTAACGTCATGGCCAGCGCTGCCAGCATACCGGTAAAGAATGCACCTGCGGCATAGGGCAGCCCAAGGGCATAAGCCCCGGCAACACCGGGGACCACGGAGTGCGATAGCGCATCACCCATCAGCGACCAGCCTTTCAGCATCAGATAAGCCGATAGAAATGCGCAGACAGCGCCGACAATCGCGCTGACCCAGATAGCCTTCACCATGTAATTGTAGTTAAAGGGTTGCAGCAGGAGTTCCAGCATCAGGGATTATCCTCCTTCGACTGGCTCTGCGCCGGCGGGTCATTTTTGGTGTGACCATAGAACACCGCCGGGCGCTCATCATCGGTGATAACGGTGACCGTGCGGGGATCATTATCGTCATGCAGTGCACTACCCGACAGGTTGATATGGCGCAAAACACCGCCAAAGGTCATTTCCAGATTTTTCTGGGTAAAGGTGGTTTCGGTGGGGCCGGCGGCCAGCACGGTCTGATTAATCAGAATCACATGGTCACAAAACTCCGGCACACTGCCGAGATTATGGGTTGAAACCAGAATCAGGTGGCCCTCATCGCGCAGCGCCCGTAGCAAATCAATGATTGCGTTTTCCGTTTTGACGTCAACACCAGTGAAAGGCTCATCCAGCAGCAATACCGAACCTTGCTGGGCCAGGGCGCGGGCCAAAAAGACCCGTTTTTTCTGCCCACCAGAGAGTTCGCCAATTTGCCGTGACCGTAACTCGGTTAAGCCGACTCGTTCAATGGCTTTATCAACAATGGTTTTATCTTCGCGGCTGGGGATGCGCAGAAAGTTCATTTTCCCGTAACGACCCATCATTACCACGTCTTCGACTAAGACGGGGAAGTTCCAGTCGACATCTTCAGTTTGTGGCACGTAGGCGATGGTATTTTGCTTCAAGGCGTGGCTGACCGGTTTGTTGCTAAGTTCCACTTTTCCGACGCTGGGTTTGACTAGCCCCATGATGCTTTTAAATAGGGTTGATTTGCCACTGCCATTGACCCCGACCAGCGCACAGATAGTCCCGCCAGTGAGCGAAAAACTGGCGTCATAAATAGCGGTATGCCCATTGTTATAGGTGACAGTGACATTATCCACCATCAGTTCAGGGCGGACAAAAACAGCATTGCTCATTGACCAAATCCTTTCGCGATAGTTTGCACTGTGGTGTTAATTAGGTCGATATAGGTCGGGACCGGGCCTTTTTCATTTGACAGCGAGTCAACATATAACACCCCGCCATATTGCGCGCCAGTCTCTTTGCTCACTTGTTTCGCAGGCTTATCGGAAATGGTGCTCTCACTGAATATCACCGGAATTTTATTGGCGCGCATGGTGTCAATGACACGGCGCACTTGCTGTGGCGTGCCTTGTTCATCGGCATTGATTGGCCATAAATAGACCTCTTTAAAGCCATAATCTTTTGCCAAATAGCTAAACGCCCCTTCACTGGTGACCAACCAACGCTGCTCCGCTGGAATGCGCGACAGGCGCTCCCGTAGCGGGGCATCCAGAGCGGCGATTTTCTCGGCGTAGGCTTTGGCATTGCGATTGTAGGTTTCAGCATGGGCTGGATCGTGTTCCACCAGCGCCTTGCGGATATTCTCTATATAAATAAGTGCATTAGATGGCGACATCCAGGCATGTGGATTAGCGATGCCTTCATATGGCCCTTCACGGATAGGTAAGGGGGTGATGCCATTGGTCACCACCGCGGAAGGAACATCTTTAATATTTTCGAAAAAACGCTCAAACCAGCGCTCCAGATTCATGCCATTCCATAGAATCAAGTCCGCAGATTGTGCCTTGACGATATCCCGTGGCGTGGGTTGATAGTCGTGAATTTCTGCGCCAGGTTTGGTTATCGACTCGACCACGGCAGCATCACCGGCGACATTTTGCGCGATATTCTGAATGATTGTGAAGGTCGTCACAACTTTGAATTTTTTTTCAGAGTCGTTGGGCTTATTTTCAGCCAACGCCGAGGTGCCAGTCAGTGATGTAAATGCAACAAAGGTCAACAAGGTGATAACACGTAAAAAGCGTGGTGTAGCGCGGCTAATGGGGGACAGGTAGGGTATTTTTTGCTTACTAAACATGGCGATGTTCCCTTTTCTTAAATGAAAATGATTATCAATATCATTGGCGACCAAGTCAAGCCTTGCCATACAATAAACTAAAACTTACGGATAGTTACCGAATATAGCCTGATCATTATGTTGATAATGGTCAAACTAGGCCAAAAAATCTATTTGGGTGAGGTGACAACTTGTATATGCTACAAAACGGCCTATCAGCACGGGGAATACTGTGAATCCAAAAGTCGGTTGCCTAATGGCAATTTTATTGCTGGCGGGGTGTGCTAAACAAACTCCGCCACCGCAAGCGAATAACGGTTGGCTGAAGAAAGCGCCACCGGGTGGTTTTCTTAACGCACCGAAAAGCAGCGCAGGTTCAAGTACTGTCGCTTATAGCGATGTTATTAAACAAGCTGCCAGCCATTACGGCGTTGATGAAACTTTGATTAAAGCGATTATCCAAGTGGAGTCTGGTTACAATCCCGATGTGGTGAGCACCTCGAATGCAGTGGGTTTGATGCAGATTAAAGCCTCTACTGCGGGCCGTGATGCGTACCGGATGAAAGGGCGCAATGGTCAACCAAGTTCAGGCGAGTTAAAAGATCCGGTGAAGAATATTGATATTGGTACTGCTTATATCAATATTTTGCAGAACCAACAGTTAGCGGGGATCAGTGATCCGCAAACCTTGCGTTATGCCACTATCGTCTCTTATGCCAATGGCGCGGGTGCCATGCTGCGGACCTTCTCATCAGATAAGCGTCTGGCAGTGAATAAGATTAATAGTCTTAGCCCGAACGAGTTTTATCAGCATATACAAAAGAAGCATCCGGCCGCGCAAGCACCACGTTATTTGTGGAAAGTGGATACCGCTTACCGGGCGATGACAGAATAATATTAAAACGCTAACCGATGTCGTTTATAGGCGCGGTACTTTATTACCGTAGCAATATCTGGTCGTATCAACATCGGCTAGCGTTTCTCTCTTCAATCTTACAATTTGTTTATGCAATGGCGGGCTGGTAGGTAGTGATAATATCCAGCACGCCATTGATAATAAATTGTACCCCCATACACACCAGTAAGAATCCCATCAGGCGCGAAATAGCTTCAATGCCACTTTTTCCGACCCAGCGCATGATGGCCCCGGAACTGAGTAGTGAACCCCATAGAATGAGTGAGACAGAAAGAAAAATCAGCACCGGTGCGACAGTGACCACCCATGGGCTGAACATAGAGTGCCCTTTCATTGAGGCGGCTGAGCTGATGATCATGGCGATAGTCCCCGGCCCCGCAGTACTCGGCATGGCCAGCGGCACAAAGGCAATATTGATAGATTTCCGTTTCTTCAAATCCTGCGATTTAGCTTCTAATTGCGTATCTTCGGCAGATTGTTGTGGGAAAAGCATACGAAAGCCGATAAATGCCACAATCAATCCACCGGCAATTCGCAGACCGGGAATAGAAATACCAAAGGTATTCATGACGACCTGACCGGCGTAGTAAGCAATAGTCATAATAAAGAAGACATAAATTGATGCCATCTTCGACTGCTGATTTCGCTCTTCACTGGTCATATTGCCGGATAGCCCGAGCAAGAGGGCCACGGTTGTCAATGGGTTTGCCAATGGCAGCAGCAATACCAGGCCTAAGCCAATGGCCTTAAATAATTCGAAAATACTCTGCATCACTCTTGCTCCGAAAATAGCATCAAACGCGCCCGATGAAAGTAAAGCTTATCAGGCAATTATGCGCGCATCAGGTAACTAACTCACCACGCGGTATTATTACTTACCTAGCCACTCTACGCGATAGGTTGTGTAAAAGGCTATACCGGATTGACTGAGTGCAGACAACACCGTAGCGGCTTCAAGTAAGCAGGGTATTACCCAAAATAATTGGAGTTGCAGCCAGGCGGCCAGCGAAAGAGTCCCGATGAGCTGACTCAAGTCAGTGATTCGGGTGACTGAGTGCAGACAACACCGCTGCAGCTTCAAGTAAGCAGGGTATTTGTGATACAGATCAAATACCCTGCCGCCAACAGTTGGTTCAATGCCACAGATCTAGAATAATCACCTCAGTATCAGTTTTGGCAAGGAGTCGGGTTTTGTGCATTTGTGATATTAGCGTTGAAGATGAATATACTCGCCAGCCCTTATCGGCTTCTGCGGCATGGGTGCTAGATACACAAGCGGCCCGTGCTCGTGGTCGTTTGCGTTTTTTAAAGCCTAAACGTGAAGCGCGCCCGCGTTGGCGTTTAGCTCCGTTGAAAGATACCTACGAAATTCGCTTTTACCCACACCGATTGCCTGAATTATGGTTTTTTAGCGCGGAAAGTGCGGCCAGAAAACGGCTCTAATGGCATTCCGTTGGGCTAATTAGCGGTTTTGTTTGACGCAACTTATCTTAATCGGAGAGTCGGATGGCATTTACTGCTAATGAACGTAATTTGTTGTTGGCCGTCAAAGGTGTCGGGCCGACGGTAGTGACTCGCCTGGAGCAACTCGGCTTCACCTCGCTGGGCCAGCTCAGTCAGGCCACTATGAGCGAGATTGTTAGTAGTGCGGCAGCGATGATGGGTTCCACCTGTTGGAAAAATAGCCCCCAGGCGCGTTCAGCTATTCAGGCTGCTATAGATATGGCTAAAACGCACTCATCCTCGTGAATACGTTTTAACCGTTATCGCCGCAGATTTATCTTCCCACGATAGGTGTGCGGGCATCTGCTTGCGCCACTTATCTCTTCTCCTGTGGCCTGGCTGGATAAGGTTGCAGCAAGTCATCCAGAATTTTCATCCTTTCATCTACCGAAATATAGAGCCAGCGGGTAAACCAAGGCATTTTTGCCATGCATTGCTTATCTGTTTGGCGGAAGTAGCGTTCGAGCTCTGACAGGTCGCCTGCAATCTTTTGCATCATATTTCTCCCTTTGTTGACTACTGAACAAATCATAGACAATAAAATGCGGAAGAAAAACGGATAAAAAATATTTTATTGTTCAGTATTTATGTGGGGTGTTTTGATTTTTTATGTGAAAAGCCGTGGGAAGCGCGTAGAGCGGTGGTTTGACGTAAGTAACGCGGGGTAACGGCCAAATAAAACGCCCCGATTGCGTAAACAATCGGGGCGGCGTTCCAGTAACCATTGCTACACGGAAACGGAAATTGATTATGAGCACATCCTGTAGAAATAGCAATACACCTAGCGCATCTCAAAAGCAATAGATCATAATGTAAATCATTGTTGATGATGATAAACATCTTTACACCGCGATGTAGGCTACTGCTGCAGGGTTATCGTAAGGTACATATTACCGAACTCTGTGCTTTAGATAATAACGGAACACTGTTTCGTGCTTCACAGATGGCACGGCTTTGGAGTAACATTTCACACTAAAGAGTTAAGGATATCGGCTATGGCCCCTCTCTATCTCACGCTTGGAGTCACCCTCAGTCAGCGGTTTGTTTTTAGCTATTATTGAAATTCCTAATTCTAAAACAGACATAATTTCATCAGCAAAACGCGTTTTAGCGGTTAGGAGCAGGGGATGATTGGCCCGTTTATTAACAGCGCAGGTATTATTCTGGGCGGCATTGTCGGTGTATTGCTGGCCCGTCATGTCCCAAAACGGTTGCAAGAAGGGTTACCCTCAACTTTTGCTTTGGCTTCTATCTCCATCGGTATTGTGATGGTGGTGAAAGTCCATTTTATGCCGGCAGTCATTTTGGCATTAATTATTGGCACGGCAGTCGGCGAGTTATTATCTCTGGAGCAGGGAGTAAAGTGGGGTGCTAATAAAACACGTGGCTTGCTGGAGCGGGTTATCCCATCACGCAGTACCTTGCCGCCGCAGGAGTTTGCACAGAGTTTCACGGCAATGATTGTGCTGTTTTGTGCCAGCGGGCTGGGGGTAGTCGGCTCTTTGACCGAAGGGATAACCGGTGATTTTCAGTTGCTATTTGTCAAAGCGCTGATGGATTTCTTCACGGCGTTGATATTCTCTATCTCACTCGGCATCGCACTGGTCGCCATTGCCATTCCGCAATTACTGATTCAAATCGCACTAGTTTTATTAGCAAAACTCATCATGCCGTATATGGATGATATCGCCTTTGCTGATTTTTCGGCCTGCGGTGGGATTATTATGATTGCTGTAGGGCTACGCATCGCGCAAATTAAAATATTCGCGGTGGTCAATCTCTTACCGGCTTTGCTGTTCGTGGTGCCGATATCCTATTTATGGCGCTATTTCATGGCTTAAAAACGAGAAAGGTAGAGCAGTAAGTTTCTGAAACGGTAGGCTTCTTTGCTCATATTTATCATCGAAGCGACCGTTTCAGCATAATTTGATTATTTTTTTAATTGATTATTTTTTATTTAGCCAATTTTACGGCACAAAAATTTGCCTTTTATCACGCCATCAAAAAAACGACCTTTCGAAACCACAGACATAAAATTCTGATGAACGCGTTCAGGGACCCCCAAATACTGATAAATCCCTTGTTCACGGAACTGTATCTCCAGCATGCGATTTTCAGGATCATAACCAATCGACAAAATTCTGGAAGATGTAACAGGTTGTCGCTGCAATAGTTGACCCTCAGTTGTACGGTGTTGATATGCGGTGATCGTAGTGCAGTTTAAGTATGATAACTTTGTCGTCGATCATTATCACTGTTTGACTGGCGTATTAATAGATTATTCGCTAGGTATATTGTCATTGCATTAAGTGATGATAAGATGAATCCCCTTTGTGGCATGATCTACGTCACAAACTAAACTGTTTACACAGTTGCGGATCAATATAACAAACGTGGGTTAAATTGATGCTGCAACTTTTTGAAATTAAACAATAATTACGTCTTGCATGTGATCTGTCGTGTGGGTCACCACTGTAGATAAGGAATTAGAATGCCTGTTATTACCCTTCCTGACGGCAGTCAGCGTCATTATGATCACGCAGTTTCTGCACTTGATGTTGCCTTAGATATCGGCCCTGGCCTGGCGAAAGCCTGTATCGCTGGCCGTGTTAATGGCGAACTGGTAGATGCCAGCGACCTGATCGAATCTGATGCTCAACTGGCCATTATCACCACCAAAGATGCTGAAGGGCTGGAAATTCTCCGCCACTCTTGTGCGCACTTATTAGGGCACGCAATCAAGCAACTTTGGCCAGATACCAAAATGGCAATCGGCCCAGTTATCGACAATGGTTTCTATTACGATGTTGATATTGACCGTACCCTGACGCAGGAAGACCTGGATCTGCTGGAGAAGCGGATGCATGAACTTGCCGATAAAGATTACGACGTTATTAAGAAAAAGGTCAGTTGGCAAGAAGCCCGCGACACTTTTGCTGCTCGTGGTGAAGATTATAAAGTGGCGATCCTCGATGAGAACATCAGCCGCGATGACCGTCCTGGTTTATATCACCATGAAGAGTACGTTGATATGTGCCGTGGTCCGCACGTACCGAATATGCGTTTCTGCCATCATTTTAAATTGCAGAAAACTTCCGGCGCTTACTGGCGTGGCGACAGCAAAAATAAGATGCTGCAACGTATTTACGGCACGGCTTGGGGTGATAAGAAGCAACTGAATGCTTATCTGCAACGTCTGGAAGAGGCGGCCAAACGCGACCATCGTAAGATTGGTAAGCAACTAGACCTCTACCACATGCAGGAAGAAGCACCTGGTATGGTGTTTTGGCATAACGACGGCTGGACTATCTTCCGTGAACTGGAAACTTTTGTGCGTATGAAGCTCAAAGAGTATCAGTATCAGGAAGTGAAAGGGCCGTTTATGATGGACCGCGTACTGTGGGAAAAAACCGGGCATTGGGAGAACTATGCTGAGCATATGTTCACCACATCGTCGGAAAACCGCGAGTACTGCATCAAGCCGATGAACTGCCCAGGACACGTGCAGATTTTCAACCAAGGGTTGAAGTCATACCGTGACCTGCCATTGCGTATGGCCGAGTTCGGTAGCTGCCACCGTAACGAACCATCAGGTGCACTCCATGGCTTAATGCGCGTCCGTGGCTTTACTCAGGACGATGCACATATTTTCTGTACCGAAGAGCAGGTTCGCGACGAAGTGAACAGCTGCATCAAAATGGTGTACGACATGTACAGCACTTTTGGCTTCGAGAAAATTGTGGTCAAGCTCTCTACTCGCCCTGAAAAACGTATTGGTAGCGATGAGCAGTGGACCCGTGCCGAATCCGATTTAGCATCTGCGCTGACTGAAAACGGTATTCCGTTTGATTATCAGCCGGGTGAAGGGGCGTTCTACGGTCCGAAAATTGAATTTACCTTGCATGATTGTTTGGATCGTGCGTGGCAGTGTGGTACCGTACAGCTCGATTTCTCATTACCGGGCCGCTTAAGTGCGTCTTACATCGGCGAAAATAATGATCGCCAGGTGCCGGTAATGATTCACCGGGCCATTTTGGGATCAATAGAGCGCTTCATCGGTATTTTAACCGAAGAGTATGCGGGCTTCTTCCCAACCTGGTTAGCTCCGGTACAAGTCGTGGTGATGAATATCACCGATAGCCAGTCTGATTATGTCCAACAAGTGACCAAAAAACTGCAAGATGCAGGAATTAGGGCAAAAGCGGACTTGAGAAATGAGAAGATTGGCTTTAAAATTCGTGAACATACGTTGCGTCGAGTTCCATATATGTTGGTCTGTGGCGATAAAGAGGTCGAATCAGGCAAGATTGCCGTTCGTACCCGCCGCGGTAAAGACTTGGGAAGCTTAGATGTCAACGTGGTCGTAGACCAGCTGCTAGCAGAAGTTCGCAGCCGTAGTCTTCATCAACTGGAGGAATAAAGTATTAAAGGCGGAAAACGAGTTCAACCGGCGCGTCCTAATCGCATCAACAAAGAGATTCGCGCCACAGAAGTTCGCTTAACAGGCGTCGATGGTGAGCAGATTGGCATTGTCAGTCTGAATGAAGCTCTTGAAAAAGCTGAGGAAGCTGGTGTTGATTTAGTAGAAATCAGTCCGAATGCCGAGCCGCCGGTTTGCCGTATCATGGATTACGGCAAATTCCTCTATGAGAAGAGCAAGTCGACAAAAGAACAGAAGAAGAAGCAAAAAGTCATTCAGGTTAAGGAGATCAAATTCCGGCCTGGTACCGATGATGGCGACTATCAGGTCAAACTACGCAACCTGATTCGCTTTCTGGAAGATGGCGATAAAGCCAAAATCACCCTGCGGTTCCGTGGGCGTGAAATGGCGCACCAGCAGATCGGCATGGAAGTTCTTAACCGTGTCAAAAAAGATCTGACTGAGGATTCTGATTTGGCCGTTGTGGAGTCTTTCCCGACTCGTATCGAAGGCCGTCAGATGATCATGGTGCTCGCACCTAAGAAGAGACAGTAAGGCATTCAAGTAACAGATCTCCCTGCGCTTGCGCAGCAAGAGGTCTGTTCGCCTAGCTAGCTCGTTGTAATTAACAATGCGAAGTGGATATATTCAATGCCAAAAATTAAGACAGTACGCGGCGCCGCTAAGCGCTTCAAAAAAACCGGTGCCGGTGGTTTTAAGCGTAAGCATGCCAACCTGCGTCATATTTTGACCAAAAAAGCTACTAAGCGTAAACGTCATTTACGTCCAAAAGGCATGGTATCTAAGAACGATCTAGGTTTGGTCGTAGCATGTCTGCCATACGCATAAGTAATTTTGGTTTGAATTAAGACGATAGGAGAAGTACATGGCTCGCGTAAAACGTGGTGTGGTAGCTCGTGCACGTCACAAAAAGATTTTAAAGCAGGCGAAAGGTTACTATGGTGCCCGTTCGCGCGTTTATCGTGTTGCATTCCAGGCAGTAATCAAGGCAGGCCAATACGCCTACCGTGACCGCCGTCAACGGAAGCGTCAATTCCGCCAACTGTGGATTGCACGTATTAACGCAGCTGCTCGTCAGAATGGCTTGTCTTATAGCCGTTTCATCAATGGTCTGAAAAAGGCTTCTGTTGAAATCGACCGTAAGATCTTGGCTGACATCGCAGTATTCGATAAAGTGGCATTCTCTGCACTGGTCGAAAAAGCGAAAGCAGCTCTGGCGTAAGTCAGAATTGAAGAGGGAGCTTGTCTCCCTCTTTTAATCTTTAGCTTTTTAAGCAATAAGGTCATCGTTATGATGCATACCGTTACTTTTCGCTTCTCTTTTTACTTTAGCGCCTGATTTCAGGAGGCTGGTGCGTAAGAATTGAAACGAAAAATAACGCCAAAGCCTCCCATCGTGGAGGCTTTTTTGTTTGTGCTTCAAGGTATTATCCAGACTTGGGAGCCAGTATTATTCTTTATGAACATGAATTTCTACGACACTAATTTAGATCACTTAAATTTAGATCACTACAAGCGGCCCATACCGGCCAGAGGAAGAGGAAACAATGCCACATCTCGCAGAGCTGGTTGCCAAAGCCAAAGCAGCCATAGAAGATGCCCAAGATGTTGCCGCGTTGGATTTGGTACGCGTCGAATATCTAGGCAAGAAAGGCCATTTAACCCTTCAGATGACATCGTTGCGTGAACTGCCAGCGGAAGAGCGCCCAGCAGCAGGTGCTGTGATTAATCAGGCCAAACAGGAAGTACAAGAAGCTCTTAATGTCCGCAAAGAGACACTGGAGTCAGCGGTCATGAATACCCGATTGGCAGCTGAAACCATCGATGTCTCTTTACCGGGGCGTCGTATGGAAAATGGTGGCCTGCATCCAGTTACCCGAACAATCGATCGTATCGAAACTTTTTTTGGTGAGCTGGGCTTTTCTGTTGAGTCTGGTCCAGAAATCGAAGATGACTATCATAATTTCGATGCATTAAATATTCCGGCGCATCACCCGGCTCGTGCTGATCATGATACTTTCTGGTTTGACGCTACCCGCCTGCTGCGCACACAGACCTCAGGTGTGCAGATCCGTACCATGCAAGGCCAGCAACCACCGATTCGGATTATCGTGCCAGGCCGGGTTTATCGTAATGATTATGACCAAACACACACACCGATGTTCCATCAGATGGAGGGGTTGATTGTTGATCGCGATATCAGCTTCACCAATTTAAAAGGCACTTTGCATGATTTCTTGCGTAATTTCTTCGAAGAAGACCTGCAAATTCGCTTCCGTCCCTCTTATTTCCCGTTTACCGAACCCTCGGCTGAAGTGGATGTGATGGGTAAGAATGGCAAGTGGCTTGAAGTGTTAGGTTGCGGCATGGTGCATCCAAATGTATTAAGAAACGTCGGTATTGATCCTGAGATCTATTCAGGCTTCGCATTTGGTATGGGGATGGAGCGCTTAACAATGCTGCGTTACGGCGTCACCGATCTGCGTGCCTTCTTCGAAAATGATCTGCGTTTCCTCAAACAGTTTAAGTAAGGCGGGAATATCTCATGAAACTCAGTGAACTTTGGTTGCGCGAATGGGTAAACCCAGCCATTAGCAGTGATGCATTAGCCCATCAAATTACGATGGCTGGCTTAGAAGTTGATGGCGTAGAGCCGGTCGCCGGCGAATTTAATGGTGTCGTGGTCGGCCACGTGGTGGAGTGCGCTCAGCATCCTAACGCAGATAAGTTGCGAGTGACCAAAATTGATGTGGGCGGCGCTCGCTTGCTGGACATCGTTTGTGGTGCACCGAATTGCCGACAGGGCCTGAAAGTTGCAGTTGCGACTGTGGGTGCCGTGCTGCCGGGTGATTTCAAGATTAAAGCCACCAAACTGCGTGGCGAGCTATCAGAAGGGATGCTGTGCTCTTTCTCTGAGCTGGCAATTTCCGAAGATCACGATGGTATTATCGAGCTACCTGCTGATGCGCCCATTGGTGTTGATGTGCGGGAATACCTGAAGCTGGATGATAAAACCATTGAAATCAGTGTCACCCCAAACCGCGCCGACTGCCTGGGCATTATCGGTGTTGCACGCGATGTGGCGGTGGTTAACCAACTGCCATTAACCGAGCCGGATATGAGTCCGGTTGCAGCATCAATCAATGACACCCTCCCGATCCGCGTAGATGCGCCGCAAGCTTGCCCGCGCTATTTGGGCCGTGTGGTGAAGGGTATCAATGTCAAAGCCACTACACCTTTGTGGATGCGTGAGAAATTGCGCCGTTGCGGTATTCGTTCGATTGACCCGGTGGTTGACGTCACTAACTTCGTGTTGCTGGAGTTAGGCCAACCGATGCATGCGTTTGACCTGGATCGCATTGATGGCGGGATTGTTGTTCGTCTGGCGGCCGAAGGTGAAGAGCTGACTCTCTTGGACGGCACAAAAGCCAAACTGAATGCTGACACTTTGGTGATTGCCGACCAGCAGAAGCCGCTAGCGATGGCGGGCATCTTTGGTGGTGAGCACTCTGGTGTTAACGAAGAGACCCGCAACGTGTTGCTGGAGTCTGCATTCTTCAATCCGCTGTCAATTACTGGCCGTGCGCGTCGCCATGGCTTGCATACCGATGCTTCTCATCGTTATGAGCGCGGTGTTGATCCTGCGTTGCAGCATAAAGCGATTGAGCGCGCAACTCGCCTATTGATTGATATCTGTGGCGGTGAAGCTGGCCCAGTTATTGATGTGACGGCAGCCGAAGAGTTGCCTAAACGCGCGACTATCACGCTGCGTCGCGAGAAGCTAGACCGCTTAATCGGCCATCAAGTGCCTTCTGAGCAGGTGAGTGACATTCTGCGTCGTCTTGGTTGTCAGGTGACTGAACTTGGCACAGACTGGCTGGCAGTGGCACCAAGCTGGCGTTTCGATATGGAGATCGAAGAAGATTTGGTGGAAGAAGTTGCCCGTATTTACGGCTATAACAACATCCCTGATGTGCCAGTTAAAGCTGATCTGGTGATGACAAAACACCGCGAAGCTGACTTACCCCTGAAGCGGGTAAAAACAGCATTAGTGGATCGCGGCTATCAAGAAGCAATTACTTACAGTTTTGTTGACCCTAAAGTGCAGGCGCTACTGCATCCACAACAAGAAGCATTAATCTTACCAAGCCCGATCTCTGTTGATATGTCTGCAATGCGCTTGTCATTGTTGACCGGTTTACTGTCAGCGGTGGTTTATAACCAGAATCGCCAACAATCTCGCTTACGCTTATTTGAAAGTGGTTTACGCTTTGTGCCTGATACTAAAGCAGATCTTGGTGTTCGACAGGATGTAATGCTAGCTGGAGTCATTGCGGGACACCGTTACGAAGAACATTGGGATCTGGTGCGTCAGCCGATCGATTTCTATGATTTGAAGGGTGATCTGGAAGCAATTCTGGAGCTTACCGGCAAATTATCCGATGTTCAGTTCCGTGCTGAATCACATCCTGCACTGCATCCTGGGCAGAGCGCAGCAATTTATTTATCAGGGGAACACATTGGTTTCATTGGTGTAGTTCATCCTGAACTGGAACGTAAGCTGGATCTGAATGGTCGAACTGTGGTGTTCGAAGTGCAGTGGAACAAGCTCGCAGACCGCGCTGTGCCTCAGGCCAGAGAGATTTCCCGCTTCCCGGCAAACCGTCGCGATATCGCTGTTGTAGTGGCTGAAAACGTTCCCGCAGAAGATATTTTGGCGGAGTGTAAGAAAGTTGGCGCAAATCAGGTAGTTGGCGTAAACTTGTTTGATGTGTACCGTGGCAAGGGCGTAGCAGAAGGTTATAAGAGTCTGGCTATTAGTCTGGTGTTGCAGGATACCGCCCGTACACTGGAAGAAGAGGAGATCGCCGCTACCGTTGCAAGATGTGTAGAGGCGTTAAAACAGCGATTCCAAGCATCCTTGAGGGATTGAACCTATGGCGCTTACTAAAGCTGAAATGTCAGAACATCTATTTGAAAAGCTAGGGCTTAGCAAACGAGATGCCAAAGATCTGGTTGAGTTATTCTTTGAGGAAGTACGTCGTGCTCTCGAGAATGGCGAACAGGTCAAACTGTCTGGCTTTGGCAATTTTGATCTGCGAGACAAGAACCAACGTCCGGGCCGTAATCCGAAGACGGGTGAGGACATTCCTATTACGGCGCGCCGTGTGGTGACTTTCCGTCCAGGGCAAAAGCTAAAAAGCCGGGTAGAGGGTGCCACTCCAAAAGAGTGAGTGTTTCTCGAAACAAAAGGCCGCGCAAGCGGCCTTTTTCTTTCCTGTAATTTGTTGAATTATAATAATTTTATTTTAATGGTGTCCACATTCTGGCCGCAACTTAAGCTCTTGTTGCTCTTGTTGCTCTTGTTGCTCTTGTTGCTCTTGTTGCTCTTGTTGCTCTTTTACTATGTTCTAATAGTGAGCGAGCATTGATCCAGGCAAGAAAAAACCCCGCCCATTACTGGGGATCCCTCAGCGCATTGCGGGGTTCATACATGTGGGGCTAGAACCCATTACCTAATTTCTGTTAACCGTATTTTCGGGCAAACTCTTCATCTGAATTGCAAAGATAAATAATAAATTCAATGAAGGCGATAATTGATGGAATGAATGTCCAGCAAAAAATGAGATATAAAAATCCCTGTCCAATCTTACCTAAATAAAATTTGTGCGCGCCGAATCCGCCAATAAAAAATGCCAGAAGAGCCGCAACCATACGATTTCTCTCACCCGTGACTTTTTGAGTTGCACCGCAACTTGGGCAAGCTCTTGCTGATTCATGTATTTCTTTACCGCACCCACGGCAAAAAACCATGTTTGACATAATGTGTAATCCTTCTAAATTTCAAAGACAATCATAATCAGCGCACTGAATTTGCTGAGAGGTTTCAGCAAGGCACATCATTGTGTGGCCTCACAAGTCGTACTGATTTCATTTCGTTTTTAATATGCTAACTTCAGCTCAGTGGTTTTAACACTTAACTGATTGTAATGATTAATAGGTTAGCAATCCATTAGAAGAGATCCTGAGTCAAACAAAAAAGCCTGTACGCGGCAGGCTGTTTGAAAATTGTTGAGTATCAGAATGCTAAATCAAATTGGTCGTCACCCAGATGCCCTGGCAGAAACAGATCGCGGGGTAGGGTACGGGTGACGGCACCACATTGTGGGCATGACATCATGATAATAGCGCCAACCTAGCCTCAAATATCATGAGTTTTAATGCGGTCAAAAAAACGGCAGTTTACACCTGAGCACAATACCGTATTATCGGATGAGTCAATAAGCAAAGGGAGATAAAGAAATGGATGC
>NZ_CAWQAF010000009.1:0-95034 GCF_963892745.1 Yersinia sp. Marseille-Q3913
ACTTTTACACCATAATTCCCCGATCCCTTGGTCTACTTTTGCACAATATTTAACACATATGGTACGTAACAGCCTGAAATACGCGTCCTGGAAGGACTACAAAGCCGTCACCAGCGGACTGAAAGCGGTTTATCAGGCCCCGACCGAAGAGGCGGCGCTGATGGCGCTGGATGCGTTTGCGAGTGAGTGGGACGACAAGTATCCACAAATCAGCAAAAGCTGGCGTGCGCACTGGGAAAACCTGAATACGTTCTTCGGCTACCCTCCGGATATCCGCAAGGCCATCTACACCACGAATGCCATAGAATCGCTGAACAGCGTGATCCGTGCGGCCATAAAGAAACGCAAAGTGTTCCCGACGGACGACTCGGTACGGAAAGTTGTTTATCTGGCGATCAAAGATGCGTCAAAAAAATGGAGTATGCCGATCCAGAACTGGCGACTGGCGATGAGCCGTTTTATTATCGAGTTCGGTGACCGTCTGAGCGATCACCTTTAATACGATGGCAGTTACACAGAATTACGGACAGGCTCGACGAATATTATCTGCTCCGAATTAACCTTTTTTAGTTTTCTCCCATTTTTATCGTCCCCACCACAGAAAATAACCTTTATTTCTTTAAAATCATTCAATCTTAAATTGGAACGATGTTTTGATTGTGAGGTTTGAATGAATGCAGGTCTCTTCGTACGCACTCTCGCACTATCAGCGTTGCTTGCTGCTACAGCTGTGCAGGCAAGTTCAGTGACACATCAAAAAGAAGCCATTACCGAAAATAATCTTCCTGTCTTCTACCCGCAGTTAAAAAAACAGATGACATACCAAAGCTCATGGCTCGCCGGGAAATATACAGATTTCGCGCTATGGAAAAGTGATACACAAAAAATCCTCCGACAAGCATTGCTCACCCCAGACTCAACAATTGCGTTTGCCGCAGAGAAGATAGATCAGCAAGATCGTGGGAGTTATGTCGCTGAAAAAATAGTATTCAACATCACTGACGAAAGTCGTGTTCAGGGATTGCTATTAACCCCTAAACGGCAAGGCCCTCATCCGGCGATTGTTCTTTTGCATGATCACGGCTCTAAGTTTGATATTGGTAAAGAGAAAATGATCCGCCCTTGGGGGGATAGCGCACAACTGGCCTCGGCGCAGGCGTGGTCAGATAAATTCTTTAGCGGCAGGTTTATCGGCGATGAGTTGGCAAAACGTGGCTATGTGGTGCTCTCTATTGATGCTATTGGCTGGGGTGATAGAGGCCCTATGAGTTATGAACAGCAGCAGGCTTTAGCCAGCAATTTCTTTAACCTCGGCCGCTCATTAGCCGGCAATATGGCATATGAAGATATGCGGACTGTTGATTTTCTGGCGACACTCCCGTCAGTTGATCGCCAGCGTATTGGGGCGCTCGGTTTTTCTATGGGAGCATACCGTGCATGGCAACTGGCGGCACTGTCAGATAAGGTGGCCGCAACCGCAGCTGTATCCTGGTTTGGCAACTATCAAGGTCTGATGACGCCGAGCAACAATGTGCTGCGCGGGCAGTCAGCTTTCTACATGCTTCATCCCGGTATCGCCAATAAGTTGGATTTCCCTGATATTGCCAGTTTAGCTGCGCCAAAGCCGATGCTACTTTTTAATGGTGGCAAAGATAAATTATTCCCGTCAGCGGCAGTCGAGCAGGCCTACAGCAAAGTGCATGCCATCTGGTGTTCGCAAAATGCGGAGTCGCGGCTGGTCACTCGCAGTTGGCCGGATCTCGGACATGTATTTTATCAAGAGCAGCAAGACGTGGTTTTTCCGTGGTTAGATCGTTGGTTAAAACCATAAAAAAAGGCCCCGAGGGGCCTTGTCGCGATAAAACTTTATCAGTGAGAGCTACTTTGTGATGCGCCCAAGCCCGTTTGTGAGCGGACAAACTGAGCTTTGAAGAGCAGGCGCTCTTGCTGACCTGCTTCTGAAGTATCGGTGATGGAGAAGAACCAGATGCCGACGAACGCCACTATCATTGAGAACAGTGCAGGGTATTCATACGGATAGATTGGTTTTGCATGTCCCAGAATCGTTACCCAGATGGTGGGGCCTAAAATCATCAGAATAACCGCAGTCAATAGCCCCAACCAGCCGCCAATCATGGCACCACGGGTGGTCAGTTTTTCCCAATACATAGAGATGAAAATAATAGGGAAGTTACAGCTGGCGGCAATGGAGAATGCCAAACCTACCATGAAGGCAATGTTCTGTTTTTCAAACAGAATCCCCAAACCAATAGCTACGAACCCTAACACCACGACCGTGATTTTTGAGACTTTCAGCTCATCGCGCTCATTTGCTTTACCGTTCTTAATCACACTCGCGTAAAGGTCATGGGAGACCGCCGATGCACCCGCTAATGTCAGTCCGGCGACGACGGCGAGAATGGTTGCAAAGGCAACTGCTGAGATAAAGCCTAAGAAGAAGCTACCACCAACGGCATCAGCCAGATGGACTGCCGCCATGTTGTTACCACCCAGCAATGCTCCTGCTGCATCTTTAAATGCGGGATTCGGGCCAACTAATAGGATCGCGCCAAACCCAATAATGAAGGTCAAGATGTAGAAGTAGCCGATAAAGCCAGTGGCGTAGAACACACTTTTACGGGCCTCTTTCGCATCACTTACCGTAAAGAAGCGCATCAGAATGTGGGGTAAACCCGCAGTACCAAACATCAATGCCAGACCAAGCGATAGCGCTGATATTGGGTCAGAGACCAATCCGCCTGGGCTCATGATTGCCAAGCCTTTAGGGTGAACTTTGACAGCCTCGCTAAATAGCGTATTAAAGTTAAAGTTAACTGATTTCATGACCATTAGGGCCATAAATGATGCACCGGCCAGCAACATGACCGCTTTAATAATCTGCACCCATGTGGTTGCCAACATGCCGCCAAACAGCACATACAGCACCATCAAGATACCGACCAGCACCACTGCGACGTGGTAGTTCAAGCCAAATAGCAGCTGAATCAACTTACCTGCACCCACCATTTGGGCGATCAGATACAGGGCAACTACCACTAATGAACCACAGGCGGATAAAGTTCGAATGGGTTTTTGCTTCAATCGATAGGAAGCAACATCGGCAAAGGTATAGCGCCCCAGATTACGCAGACGTTCCGCGATTAAAAACAGAATGATCGGCCAGCCGATTAAGAACCCGATGGAGTAAATCAAACCATCGTAGCCGGAGGTATAAACCAGTGCAGAAATGCCGAGGAAGGATGCTGCCGACATAAAATCACCGGCGATCGCCAGGCCATTTTGAAAGCCGGTAATCCGCCCACCTGCGGTGTAATAGTCCTGTCGGGAGCGGGTCCGTTTTGACGCCCAGTAGGTGATATACAGTGTTGCGCCGACAAACAGAAGGAACATCACGATCGCCTGGATGTTCAGCGGTTGGCGATGAACTTCGCCAGTTATTGCATCTGCCTGTGACAGCGCAGGCAGAGCCAGTAAGGAAAGTGCAGACCAATGGCGGATCTTCATTGCTTCACCTCGCGAAGAATTTCTGCCGTCAGACGGTCAAACTCGCCATTAGCACGAATTACGTAAATACCGGTAAGAACAAAAGAAATAACAATCAGCCCCACACCAACGGGAATGCCGCGAGTAATGCTGGAACCGGCGTAGAGCGGGGTGCCGAGCCATTGTGGTTCGAAAGCAATAAGGAAAATAAAGCCGACATACAGCGCCAAAGTAATTAGCGACAGTAGCCAGGCAAAGCGACCACGCTTTTGCACCAACTCTTTGAAACGCGGGTTATTTTCAATCTCTTGATAAATGCTGTCATTCATCAGAGTTTCTCCTTTGAGGCATTAATTAAGGTTGCCGCCCGCAGGCGACACAATTTACGACGGTGTTTGCATTGATTGTTTTTCTTCCAGTAATTTGTCCACAACACCCGGATCGGCCAGCGTAGAGGTATCCCCTAAGTTGCTGGTGTCCCCCGCCGCAATCTTACGCAGAATTCGGCGCATGATTTTGCCTGAGCGGGTTTTTGGCAGCGAATCCGTCCAGTGCAGAATATCCGGTGTGGCGATCGGGCCGATCTCTTTGCGCACCCAGTTACGAACCTCGGTATAGAGCTCTGGTGTTGGCTCTTCACCGTGATTCAATGTGATGTAGGCGTAGATAGCTTGCCCTTTAATGTTGTGCGGAACCCCAACAACCGCTGCTTCGGCAATTTTTGGGTGAGAGACTAAGGCTGATTCAATCTCGGCAGTGCCTAAGCGGTGGCCTGAAACGTTCAACACATCATCGACTCGGCCAGTTATCCAGTAGTAGCCATCTTCGTCACGGCGGGCACCATCACCACTGAAATACATGCCCTTAAAGGTGGAAAAGTAGGTTTGTTCGAAACGATCATGATCGCCAAACAGTGTTCTGGCCTGACCCGGCCAAGAATCCGTGATGACCAGATTGCCTTCTGCCGAACCTTCCAGCGGATTGCCCAGATTGTCGACGATCGCGGGTTGTACGCCAAAGAATGGGCGAGTTGCGGAACCTGCTTTCAACTCAGTCGCCCCCGGCAGCGGGGTTATCATGAAGCCGCCGGTTTCCGTCTGCCACCAGGTGTCGACAATCGGACATTTGCTATTACCAATCTTGTTGTAGTACCACTCCCAAGCTTCTGGGTTGATGGGTTCACCTACCGAGCCCATGATGCGCAGTGAATCGCGCTTAGTCCCTTCGATGGCCTTATCACCCTCGGCCATTAGGGCGCGGATCGCGGTTGGGGCGGTATACAGAATATTAACCTGATGTTTATCGATAACCTGGCCCAATCGATTGACGCCCGGATAGTTCGGCACACCTTCAAACATCAGTGTAATTGCGCCGCAAGCCAGTGGGCCGTAGAGCAGATAACTGTGGCCAGTCACCCAGCCGACGTCGGCGGTACACCAGTAGATATCGCCGGGGTGGTAATCGAAAACATACTTAAAGGTTAGCGCGGCATAAACCAGATAGCCGCCAGTGGTATGTAATACCCCTTTCGGTTTACCCGTGGAGCCGGAGGTATAAAGGATAAACAGCGGGTCTTCTGCACCCATCTCTTCCGCAGGGCAGTCAGCGGAGGCTTCGTTAATCAGATCATGCCACCACAAATCCCGCCCATCTTGCCAATAACTGGCATTACCGGTGCGCTGGAATACGACCACATTTTTGATACTGGTGATGCCTGGGTTTTTCAGTGCTTCGTCGACATTTTTTTTCAGTGGAATAGCGCGACCAGCACGGATGCCCTCGTCGGCAGTAATCACCAATTTTGAGTTAGAGTCGATGATGCGGCCAGCAACGGCATCTGGTGAGAATCCACCAAAAATAACAGAGTGAACCGCGCCAATACGTGCGCAAGCCAGCATGGCAACAGCGGCTTCTGGCACCATCGGCATATAGATAGCCACCACATCACCTTTTTTGATACCCAGTTTTTTCAGCACATTGGCAAACTGGCAGACATCATGGTGAAGTTGCTTATAAGTGACGGTTTTTGACTGGTTAGGATCATCACCTTCCCAGATAATCGCGGTTTGATCACCACGTTCAGCCAAATGGCGGTCAAGGCAGTTGGCGGCAAGATTCAGCGTACCATCTTCGAACCAGCGGATGCTCACATGGCCGGGATCAAAGGAGGTATTTTTAACGGTGGTATACGGCTTAATCCAATCAATAATCTTGCCATGTTCACCCCAGAATTGATCCGGGTTCTGCACCGATTGTTGATAGTATTGATGATATTGTTCTGGGTTTATCAGGGCATGCGCTGCAATTGCAGTTGGAATAGGGTGCTTATGTATTTGGCTCATAATAGTTCTCCTTGAGATTGTTAATAATATGTCAATCAAAGGTTAATTATAGTGCGAAGGAACGTTTTGTTTCTTTTTTGGGCGACAGATCACGCATAAAGGATGTTGATTTAGAGACTTACTTAACGTGCTGCGTGGTGAATCGATATCTTAATGGTAGGAGAAGGAATTTGAGGCCATGCTATAAAGGAAAGAAATGTGCTAATCAGCTCATTTTTGCTGTGAAAGGGAGATATTTAAGCGCATGTATCATCTAGGGCATTAACGTAGCGTGATTAATGCAATTCAATGCAACTGGTTAACCAAAAAACAGGAATTAAATTTACAATAGCTGAGTCATACTATTTTAATATCGGATGGTAATTAAAGTGAGATATATATTCCAGAGAGAAATATAGATATGGAAATAAAAAATCGAATAGAATAATTATGCATTTCTATATTTCCCTATTTTGGGTCAATTTCAGTCTATGCTTTAAAAAATTATGATTCTAGTTGTAGAATATCTAAAATAAGCGGAGACTTGTGATAGTTGAATTTAACATTAAAGAAACATAACGCGTCAAAAAATAAAACATAAATAGGATTTTTCTTGTTATTTAATTTAGTTTGTTTTTTATACTGACGCACCAAGCTATTATTTGCTATCAAGCTATTTTACTTTTTTAATAACAATTGTTTACTGCATATTGACCGTTTTTTGGGCTGATATTATATCTCGACGCGATGTCGGCTTTGTGTAAACAAGGCTTGCAGAAGCGTGCCCAAAAATGATACTGATTTATAACGTGGACGGCTGGCGGGAGGCCGTACCATAAGCTCCATCAACTATAGCCCCGTATTTAATGATTAAGTATTCCATTTGAAATGCTTGGTAACTTGCATTTCATGGCATTCTTTGAGGGATTTTTAGGGTATGAAAAGTGTAAAAATAGGTCTGGCCTGGCAAATACTCATTGCGCTGGTATTAGGTATTTTGGTTGGTGCGATTCTGCATAATCAAATTGAGTCCAGAGAGTGGTTAGTTAGTAACGTTTTAAGTCCGGCGGGCGATATATTTATCCGCTTAATTAAAATGATTGTTGTGCCCATTGTTATTTCAACCCTGATCGTAGGGATTGCTGGTGTGGGTGATGCGAAGAAACTCGGGCGCATTGGCCTGAAAACCATCATCTATTTTGAAGTTATTACGACCGTCGCTATTATTGTCGGGATCACCTTAGCGAATGTATTCCAGCCGGGGCATGGCATTGATATGTCGGCACTGACCGTGGTGGATATCTCCCAGTATGAAAAAACCACCGAACAAGTACAAAGTGGTAGTCACAGTCTGGTAAGCACTATTTTGTCGCTGATCCCAGCGAACGTCTTTGCTTCCATGGCAAAAGGCGATATGTTGCCGATTATTTTCTTTTCAGTGTTGTTTGGTTTAGGGCTATCTTCACTGCCAAAAGAAACCAAAGAACCACTGTTGAATGTGTTCAAAGCTGTTTCAGAAAGCATGTTCAAAGTCACACACATGATAATGCGTTATGCGCCTATCGGGGTGTTTGGTTTGATCTCGGTGACTGTGGCCAATTTTGGTTTTGCCTCACTCATTCCTCTCGCCAAATTGGTTATTCTGGTTTACGCCGCCATTCTCTTCTTTGCTTTAGTGGTGCTGGGCACCGTAGCAAGATTGTGTAAATTGCGTATTTGGACCTTAATTCGAATTCTTAAAGATGAACTGATTCTAGCCTATTCTACCGCCAGCTCTGAAACCGTGTTGCCGCGAATTATTGAGAAAATGGAAGCCTATGGCGCACCTAAATCCATCACCAGTTTTGTGGTGCCGACAGGCTATTCATTTAATCTCGATGGCTCTACGCTATACCAAAGTATTGCGGCCATCTTTATTGCCCAGCTATACGGTATTGAACTCTCCATCGGACAAGAAATTATTTTGGTACTGACCTTAATGGTGACGTCAAAAGGCATTGCCGGTGTTCCTGGCGTATCTTTCGTTGTCTTACTGGCAACATTAGGCAGCGTGGGGATCCCATTGGAAGGTTTGGCCTTTATTGCCGGTGTGGACCGTATTTTGGATATGGCTCGAACGGCGCTGAACGTGGTGGGTAATGCGCTAGCGGTACTGGTTATTGCTAAGTGGGAACACCAGTTTGACCATAAGAAAGCCAAGGCATATGAAAAAGCGCTGTTTGCTCCGAAGCAGACACCTGTTAGCCAAGACTAATATCAGGCGCGCATCAGTTAGCGAAACATTGATTCATTAAGATTCGCACGATACTGCTCGGCAATGAAACCCCCTATCAGAGTAATACTGATAGGGGGCTTTTGATTACTGTTTATCATCCTACTGCGCAAGTTAAGTTGCTGTGACTATGCATTTAATCCTAAGCGATATGACCAATGAATAAGTTCGGCCACTTTGTGCACATCCAGTTTTTTCATCATATTAAGCCGATGAGTCTCAACTGTTTTTTGGCTGATAGAAAGTCGGTCTGCAATAATACGGTTACAGGCACCTTCGGTAATCAGTTTTAGAATTTGCCGTTCTCGTGGCGTGAGAATGGGTTGGTTGTTCTCGGTATCTTGCGACAGCTTATTTACCAACGTGCTATTTAGCGCAGGATCAATATAGCGCTTACCAGCCGACACGGTTTGAATCGCGGCCATTAGAATCTGCTGCGGGCTTTTCTTTAAAACATAACCTAACGCTCCACTGCTTAATGTTCTGCTGGCGTAATGCTCCTCATGACGTGCCGTTAATGCCAAAATCTTCATGGTTGGCCAGCGGCGAAGAAGCTGGATAATCACGTCAAGACCATCCATACCGGGCAGACCTAAATCAATAATTGCCATATCTGGCTCGGTCTGACGACATAAATTATAGACGTCTAGCCCATTTTCCGCCTGGCCGACAATATGATAGCGCGGATAAGGCGTGAGCATATTTTTAATCCCATTAATAATCAGTTCATGATCATCAACGATCAGTAATTTCGTTTTCATAAAGTCCTTCCTTTTACCTGATGATTAAAATGGAGTTGCAGGAACTCTCATTTCAAAATAGCGAATGAATCATCTCGTCAAGGCGAGTGATATCTTGCTGTGTAATGGTGTTCTGGGCCTCAATGGCTATTTCCAGTTGAATGGCTGCGTCTTGTAATTCAATAAGCCCCGCTTGACCGGCACAGCCTTTTAGCGTGTGGATGATGTGCGATAGGCTGGGAATATGAGTGAGTGATTCGCTTGCCTGCTGCACTAGCACTTTTAGAGACTGAGATAATTTCAGACGAAGTAAGTCATCATCCACATTTAATAGCGGTCTGGGGATTGAGATATGGGGAGAGAGACTGATATCGCGCTCAAGCTGAAATTGTGCTGCCAAATCGAGCACTTCTGCCAATTGGCAAAAAGTGATGGGTTTAGAGAGATAGTGATTCATCCCCGCTTGATAGGCCTTTATTTTTTCGTCAGGGTTAGTATTGGCACTCAGTGCCGTTATCATGCAGCGATTATCACGATTAATCATATCCTCACGCCAACAGCGGGTGGTTGTTAGTCCATCCATACCCGGCATACGAATATCCATTAATACCAGATCAAAACGTTGAGTTTGGCCAAGATGCAGTGCCACTTCGCCACTCTCGGCCAATGTGACTTGGTGCCCCAACTGCCGCAGCATCATACCGGTAATATCACGATTCGTTTCTGCATCATCGACCAACAATATAGACATATGCCAAGGTTGAAGTGGAATGTTTTGCTGTATCTCATGCGCAGATAATTCGGGAGAATTATTATTGCTCAGGTACTTTTCTACTTTGGTATATAAGCGGCCTGGTAGATAGTTCAGCTCTTTATCGGTAAATGGCCCCGACGACGAGAGTAAAGACTCATTATTTTCGGGTAAGCAGAGAATACCCCAGGCAGATAATTGCGGGTGTAATGACGGTGGTGCGCATAATTCGCCTTTAAAAGGCTTGGCTAGGACTATCCCTTGATACGGCAAGCTTAATGTGAAACAGCTACCCTGACCTAATTGACTGAGCAACGTAATCTTTCCACCCATCATTCTTGCCAGATTATCTGCAATTGTTAGCCCTAAACCAGTACCATGTCGATGGTCACACGTTTGGACAAAAGGACTGAATATCGCTTGTTGATGCTGCGGATTAATGCCACAACCGGTATCTTTAACTGTGAAACAGAGATGTTTATCTTGGCGTTCGATATTAAGACTAATATGACCCTGTTGAGTAAATTTAACGGCATTACCCAATAAATTAATCAGAATCTGTTTTAATCGTTGGCTGTCTAATTCAAGTGATAAAGGAACGTCTGAGCTGACATAGGTAGAGAGAATTAGTGATTGACTCAAGACTTGGCTATGAACCGTTAGCATGGCTTGATCCAATAGAGGTAATAGCGCAGTTTTCTCCTGAGACAAGGTCATTTGGCCCGACTCAATGCGAGAGAAATCCAAGAGATTATTGATTATTGCCAGTAGTGATTGTGAACACTGGCGAGCTGTCTCCGCCAACCGATATTGTTCAATGGTTAACGTAGTATTTTGCAATAATTCAACCGCGCCTAAAGCCCCATTTAAGGGGGTACGAATTTCATGGCTAATGGTGGTCAGATGCACGCGCTTGCGGCGATTAGCTTGCTCGGCAGCCTGTTTTGATTTTGCCAGCGCCAGTGTGCGTTTCTTGACTTTCATTTCCAGAGTGTCGTATTGCTCATTCAATGCATCTAGTAACTTATTGTAAGCACAAGCAATTTTACCTAACTCATCCATGCGCTTAACGGGCAAACGCGGTTCCATGGTTTTTGGACCCGTGGCAGCCATAATATTAACGAAGTTCCAAAGGGGGATTGCCAGGTAATAACGCAGCAATAATGAAAGCACTAACGTGAGTAACAGCAAAATAGCGAAGGCAAATGGCAGTTGATGTAAGGCGGGCTTGGCCGCTTCCCAGGCAAAACCAACTCTGGGATATATCACTAATTGCTGCCAACCAGGGCCTTTTAACTGAGTTCTCAAGACCAAATAATCTGACGTCTGTTGCCAGCCATCATGTAACTGACTATTTTTTAGCTGACGAACAATATCATGCAATTGACTTAACGGTATATTCTGTTGGGATATTGGTAATAACTCGCCATTTTTATCCAGCCACATATTAATGTCCCGCTGTCCTATTGGTTGATTATCAGTAAATAATTCATTTAGTTTTAATGAAAAACCGGCTAAGGAGCCTTTTTGATCACATGCGGCAACAGAAACATGCCAGCCATTTTGCGCAGAATAAGTCGGCATACCCCAGAAAATATTGTCGTGACTCGGAAATATTGGCAGTAGAAGCAATTCTTTCCGTCGCTGACTCAAATAATCATTGGATACTGACTGTGGTCGGAATAGAGTGATTCCGTCTTTACGATTAATGGTAAAACTGTCGAGATAATAGGTTTGACCGGAATTGCCGTAAGCTTGAGTGATGGGGAGATTATGCCTGGATTGGATGACACTACAGTTCCCTGAGCTAAAAGGGACACTGTTATCTGCATCACTTTCTAAGTGAGAAATCGGGAGCCGCCAGATCGACTGATAACTTGTCTGGTGCTGGATTAACGACGCCGCATCACGTTCGGCCCCTTCAAATTGGTAATTGCTTAAATCTGCACGTAATGACGCCATATGTGTTAATTCATTCACTAGCCGCTGACGTGTATCCTCATATGAGAAAAATGCCGTAGCCGAAATCGAGATTAACCAAATGGCCATTAATGTGATGCCCAGTATGAGTGTCAATCGAGTGACTAGTGATGATGAATTGTCCATGATGATGAATTGTCCATAAAGTCACCTAACTGTTTTTTTTAGTACGCCACAGTCAAAATTTGATATCAAGAATTACACTGAATTCATCATTACTCGTTATAGATTCATTTAATTATAAAAAAATAAATTCAGGTTTTCGCCTTGTGGCGAATAGTGATATACAACGGATAATAGAACTGTAGTAATGCAGGAGTTATTGTCGATGCTGGAAATTTTGAAAATGCAGCCTTTAATTAATGATATCGACTTATCAGATATTAATATTATTCACTTTACCTTACGAGACATTCCATCTAAGGCAATGGACTATAATCACTCAATTTGTATTGGTGTTTTCTTTATAGACAGAAAAATGATATCTGATGCGATTATTCGATATATCGCCCTTATGTTGGCGTCTCTTGAGGAGTTGCAAGACTTTGCCTTGCAGCTTAGTGATGGTTATTGGTGGCTATGGGGTCGATATACTGTCGATGAACGCGGCACCCTTGATGAGAAGCATCAGGCACTATCGATAAAGTTAGAACAAATTCATTCAATTATTCAGCATCTTAACTCTTTGGTCACCAAAGTTAACTCACCCAAAATAGACGTTCCACTGAAGCCGATAAGAAAAATATGAGGGTGAATTTATGAAAGGAGTAGCAGGTTCAATATTACTTCTGTTCGCGTCACTGGCCAATGGACAAGAGATCCCTTGGCAAGGTGAGCCTTTCTTTATTTATAGCCGGGGTATTGCCGTTTCTGACCTGCTAAAAGATTTAGGGATAAATTATGGTATTCCAGTGGTGGTGAGCCAGGAAATAAGTGAACACTTTAGTGGGAAAATCCGTGATAAAACTCCAGAGGAAATACTGTCTGAGCTTGCCGGGTTGTATAACATAATTTGGTACTACGACGGGGACATTCTCTACTTTTACAAAGCCCAGTCCATTCGACGGGAATTTATATCGCCCGATGGGTTATCGACCACCACGCTCATGAAGTATCTACAAAGCAGTGGTGTTCCGGTGGCTAAAAATTGTGTTGTCAAAGCCGTCTCTCGCCTTGGCGCCATTGAAGTGACGGGGGTTCCTATCTGTATTGAGCGCGTGACCACATTGAGCAAAATGCTTTCTGCACAAATTCGTAGCCAAAATGAAAATAAAGAAACGGTGTCCGTCTTCCAATTAAAATATGCCTCTGCGGCGGATTCAAATTATCAGTATCGTGATCAACAAGTTAAATTACCGGGTTTGGTTAGTGTGTTACGGGAAATGACGATGGGCAATAATTTGCCGCTGGTAGGTGGAAAAGGACAAGAAAATACGCCGACCAGTACGCCACTCTTCTCGGCAGATCCTCGGCAAAATGCCATCATTATTCGAGATCGTCAGGTTAATATGCCGATCTACCGCAGTTTGATTGCACAGTTGGATCAGCGGCCAATTCAAATAGAGATCTCAGTGACCATTATTGATGTTGATGCTGGGGATATCAGCCAACTAGGTATCGATTGGTCAGCGTCTACGTCTATTGGTGGGGCGGGAATTTCACTTAATAGTGGCGCGGGGAGTAGTGGCACAGGCAAAAATAGTGCTGATGGATTCTCTACTGTTATTGGTGATACCAGTAACTTTATGGTGCGGCTGAATGCCTTACAAAAAAACTCCCGCGCCAGAGTTTTATCACAGCCTTCAGTGGTGACCCTGAATAATATTCAAGCGGTTTTAGATAAAAACGTCACCTTTTATACCAAGCTGCAAGGTGACAAAGTCGCCAAGCTTGAATCAATTACATCGGGATCATTATTGCGGGTAACGCCGAGAATGATCGATGCAGACGGTGAAAAAGAGGTGCTACTCAACCTGAATATTCAGGATGGGCAACAACAGGCACCGATCAGCAGCAGTGAGCCGTTACCAGAAATACAAAACTCAGATATCTCGACCCAGGCCACGTTACGTGTCGGGCAAAGTTTACTCTTGGGTGGCTTTATTCAAGACAAGCAAATTGAATCGCAAAATAAGATCCCTTTGTTGGGTGATATCCCGTTATTAGGCGGATTGTTCCGCAGTACGGATAAGCAATCTCACAGCGTTGTTAGGTTATTTTTGATTAAAGCGGTGCCAGTTAACACGGGGGAGTTACATGACCGTAAGCTATAAACTCCGTCTGTTAAGCGGTGAACTTAAGGGGCGTGAACTGAGACTCCCTGAGGGGGAATTTACACTGGGTGAACAGGACTGTGATGTACTATTGCCCCTACCTCAGGGAGAAATATTGACGTTGGTCATCAGCGAACACCAAATAATGATGCAGGTCGCTGGCGAGGTGTGGGTTAATGGTTTACGACATGATTTGCAGCAGGCACTCCCGCTAAAACAGGCGATTGAAACCTCCGGATTGATATTAGTTCTCGGCGAGGAAAATGACGTCTTATGTGGTGTTAAAATTACGTCTCGGGCCGGTTCGCGCTTATTGCTATGGTTATCGGTGGTGACATTGATCCTATTGTCACTACTATTCATATTGATATTTTGGGCTATGCAGCAACCTAAAGCCTTGCAGGCTTATTTTCCCCCCGATATGCCGACACGACTCTCTGAACAGCTGAAAAAACCTGTTTTACAGGGAGTAAAAGGAAGTTGGCTATCGGATGGTAGCCTGATATTGAGTGGCTACTGTACATCTTCTCCCGCGATTATTAATTTGCAGAATTTCTTGGTGTTAAATCATATTGTTTTTCAGAATCAGTTAGTTTGTGATGACCACTTAATCACCAGTATCAACGATGTATTACATCAGTACGGCTACCAAGATATTGACGTTAAAATAGGAGGGGAGCCTGGCAATATTATTCTCTATGGCGCGATTGAAATGGGGGGGCAATGGCTAGAAGTCCAGAAAGCGCTGGCCAGTGTTGCAGGATTAAAAAGCTGGAAAGTTGTTAATACTCACGATGGACAAATTTCGCAATTAGTTGAACGCTTAAGGGAGCAAGGACTGTTAGGTTATCTCAGCATGATGCAAAGTAATAAGGAGGTGATCATCAGTGGAGTATTGTCGCCTGATCAACAGCAGCAATTGATGGGAATGCTGGCAACCTTGGCTCAACAGCAACCGGATTACCTTACGGTGAGCTATCAGAATATCCCCATTTCAGATCAAACCGAGCAGCTACTCCCTGCGGGGATTGTCAGTTATGGCGGGAATCACCATTCAGGTTTTGTGCAGTTGGCAAACGGCTTACGTTTACAGCAAGGAACCGTGCTGGCAAATGGTTATAAAGTGATTTTTATTGGCGAACAGGGTATTTCATTGCTTAAAACTAACAAATTAGTTCATATACCGATGAGCTTTTAAGAATAAGGCGCTGAGCGAATGCAACATATTACTGAGTTGGAAGATGACATTAAGTCTAAATCTAAAAACATTCAGCAGAAGAGAGAGTTACTGAGGAAGGAAAAATTAATTATTGAGTATCAATTATCTCTACAGCAAATACCTGATAACTATAAATATCTTAATGATATAAAATTGGCACTGAGTAGTGTCGAAAAAATTATTGAAACCTTAGTTATTCGTTATGGTCACTAAAATTAATTTACATGTTTGTTTCTTAAAGTAAGTATGTAAATACAAAAGACAGGAGGGAGTGGATAGGTAAGAATGTGTTCAATGGTTAGAAACTATCAAAAGGTGCGTATTATGAATGAAAACGATCCTATTCAATATATGCTAGCTGATCTTCAAGGAAGATATAATAAATTATCTTCTGACTTTAGTAAACTAAAAGATTATCAGCAGCAAATTGAGCTATTAAAAGAACGAGTTAATAATGATATTAGCGCACAGGAAATATTATGCCGCCTAGATGCTGCTTTCCCTAATGGATTGACGCAAGAAAAAGCTAAAATGACGGCCTGTATTTCACAAATGACAATGCAATTTAAGCAACTGGAGACGCAGTTTAAAAATATCAATTCAGGTGAAAACCTGTAGTTAATAGCCCAACCGCAGCGATTTATTCTTTGAATATTGGAGAGTATATATGTCAACCAGTATATATAAAACGCCTATCCCAGAACATTTTTCAACTCATCCAACCAAGTCATCTGGCTATGACGTAGGGAAAAGTTCCTCTCCTGATGCCAGTAATGATGCTGACGATATTTTTAGTCAGGGTTTGAGCGTCCTTTACTCATTTCTTGATGTACTTAAAAACCTTGCCGCGACTGATTTTAAAGGGATGCAGTCCCGCTCAAAATATGCTCGTGATGTACAAGATAATGCCAATCAGGTCGATGAAGTGATTGCTAAAGCCTCGAAAGGTGATGATAAAACCAGAGAGCCACTACCTGATTCAGTTATCAAGTTTATGCGAGAAAATGGCATTAAAGTTGATGGCATGAGTATTGATGATTATTTAAAGAAAAATGGCCCAACATTGGGTAAAGGGGAATTAGAGGCAGTGAAGGGGGCATTAGATAATGCGAAAACCAGTGCGACCGACTCTATGACTCAGGATCAGTTGCAATTACAGAAATTGATGCAGAGTTATAACGTTTGTGCCAATAACATCAGCACATTGCAATCTGGCTTAAAAGATTTACTGATGACTATTTCCCGGAATTTCTGCTAATTAAGACTGTTGTTGTAAGGATCATAGCTATAGGGATCATAGTTTTAAGGACGGTATAAATGAATATTCAACCCACTGATGTAGTGCTTAATTTTATGAGGCGTGGAGGTTCGCTGCATATGCTGGCCAACATGGCCCCAGAGGATCTGGCGTTACTTTATGAATATACCGTACAACTTTGTCAGGGAGGGGAGTACGACAGTGCCAAACGATTATTAAATTTGCTGGTACGGTTTGACCATTGGAATTTCGCTTATTGGATGACATTAGGTTTGTGCTATCAACAAACCGCTGATTTTCATCAGGCGATTTATTGTTTCAGCCGTGCAGGGCAGATTCAGATAGATAATCCACGCCCATCATGTTCGGCAGGAGAGTGCTATTTAGCCTGTGGTAATGCCGCTTATGCTGAAAAAGCTTTCCGAACAGCATTAAATTGGTGCCATACCAATCCAGAACTGGCGCATATAAAGCAACAAGCTGAACGAGGCTTGGCCGCTTTATTACTGGAGGTGCGACATGTCTAACCCTATTTCATTAAAAATAGCTCCGACGGTTAATGGGGCCATGGCAATAGCAGGGAAAACTACAGCTGTATCACTGGCTACAATGCCAGATTGGCGAGCGATCGCGGGGCTACCGCCATCGGTGGATTGCAATATAACGTCACCCAAAGTTACGCAACAAAAAGCCCAGGCCGCATTGGATCGTTTGCTGGTTTCTTTGCCGCAGTCTGGTGCAAAAAAGGGAGGGGATGACCGATTACACCTCGATCGACTCGCGAGCACCGATATGCAACTCATCATTGCGATGGCGGGTAACCTGAATCTGGGCGTTTTTTCTGATTTGTGTCAATCAATTAGCAAGCAGATGGAACGCGCCGCAGAGGTGCAAACTTTTCTGCGTGATAAGCGTGTTGCCGACTATCAACAACAGATTGATAAAGCTGTTGAGCAGGCAGATAAGGCCAAAAAAGCCGGCATTTTCAATGCAGTATGCGATTGGTTTATCGGCGCGGTTGAGGTGATTTATGGTGCAATCAAGGTTGCCGAAGGGGTATTAACCGGTAACCCGGTGGCATTGGCTTCTGGTGCTGCCTATCTGGCGGCGGGCACTGCCGGGCTGGTCAAAGCGGCAGCAGAAACGGCGATGCTATTAGGGGCATCGAAAGAGAAATGCCAGGAAGTGATTGATGTTGCAGGAAAGGTTCAGCTGGGTTGTGAATGTTTTGCGATGGCGGTTGATCTGTTTCAAGCTGGCCGCGCAATTAATGCGGCCCGCGTAGTCACCAAAGGGGCGGGTGATGTACTGAAAGCGGGTAGCAGTGAAGTGCTGCTCGATGCGATTAAGAGTGGTGTTGGCGAAGAGATAGAGCCTTTGATCGAACAGTTTGCCAAGGATGTCAGCAAGCAGGTTAGCACCGAGGTGGCCATGCAAGGGGGGGAGATTGAGATGGTTGAGGCCAGAGATATGGCTTCTGCGGCGGCTAAACAGGCGATTGAAACGGAAATGACCTTGGCGCGCAATATCACCAAATCTTTTACTCACGCAGGTGTAGAGAGGTTGGTAAAAGATGCCACCAAAACATTGGTGCAGGAGGTGATGAAGAAGGGTATCACATTGACAGCAGAAGAGTTTGAACAGCAATGTACCAAAGCCATTATGAAAAAAATGATCAAACAAATAATAAAAGATATCGCGACTTCACCATTACTGATCCTGCAAAAATGTACTCAAGGTGTCAGCCAAATCAATAGTGGGCAGTTGTCTATTCAAAAGTCGGGTCTGCAAAAAGAGATTGAACAGTTACTGCTTAATCAGGAGTTCACCCAATTTATGGATGAGTGGGTAGAAAAAAATAAGCAGCAGCAAACGACACAACTAAAAGATATTTCTCATGATGCACAAGAAACAGTGGGTCAGCTAAACGATAACATTCATCAGAATGGTATGTTGCAGACAAAAATTGCCAACTCATTAATTTAGCGGAGGTAGTTATGGGGATTTCAGTCAGTCACGGAATAAAAGCACTTGAGCAAAATACGCCATCAGTTGATGGGAAGAGTTATCGCGAGAGTAATATTGACGATGTTCTATCCTCTTTATCTGATGTTATTTTTAAGATGTTTGAATTGTTTAAAAAAATGCGGGATTTACTGAGCGCCTATAACCAGAAACAGCAAGAGTTAGGTTGGGATCTACAAGTAAATTCAATGAATCAGAAGCGCGAATCCATTGCCGACACGTACCAGGCATCCATACTTAGTGGGAGCAGTGCTCTACTTTCTGGTTCAGTCGGTATTGCCGGCGGCGTAGCCAGCCTCTCCCCCCTCGGCGAATTAGCCAGCCACGCAGGCACTGGTGCTGGGAAAATCAGTGAAGGTGGCTTTAAAATTGGGGAGGGGGGGTGGACACGCGATGCAGAATTATCCCGCATGACCGGTGATCTACAAAACAGTAACTCACAATCTTATGCCAAAAGCATCAGTGCATTACAAAATAGTCTGAGTGAAAGCCGACAAAGTTCGAAGGAGCTAAGTAAAGACGTCACCAATATCATTAATCAAATCGCCATGGCCGTGAAGTTATAATGTATGGATGCAATGACACTCGCGTTACGTAATAAAGGTTGTAAGATTAAAACTGCCTATTTTGAAAGAAGTGCCATCAAGATAGGCAGTGAGTTTTCTCTTTATGGCTATCGGGTTATTTATCGTATTGAGCATAACGAGCTTATTATTTGTTATCTGGAGGCCATGAATAACGATAAATTTCCCGGTGATTTTTTAAAACTCTTTAATTTCTTATATCATTTAGGTAAAGGGATAACCGAACTTTCAACCATCAGAATGTTAGTGATTGATAATATCGCCAATCCAGCACTGCAACTCATCCGACATCGATTAGTTAAGGTTTTAAGGGCTAAAGGTGCATTCATTAGAAACATCGAGGGTAATGATTGGCTACTATTTGATGTCAGCACCAGGAAATAGAGTATGGGGGCAAAATGGGTGATGTCAGTATCGGCGACTTACAAGCTAT
Source organism: Yersinia sp. Marseille-Q3913 (assembly GCF_963892745.1). Classification (NCBI taxonomy): domain Bacteria; kingdom Pseudomonadati; phylum Pseudomonadota; class Gammaproteobacteria; order Enterobacterales; family Yersiniaceae; genus Yersinia; species Yersinia sp. Marseille-Q3913. The sequence continues at coordinate 19,361 of NZ_CAWQAF010000009.1, forward strand.
CTGTAGCCAAATAAATAGCGTGTTGAAAGAACAAGGTATTATTAACTCAGATATGATGGAGACTCAGCAGCCCGTTAACCAACAGGAGGTGCAGGAGATATATGCGCGCGGTTATCAGGCCTGGCTCGCGGATGACTATATCGCGGCGATGGCTGATTTTTCCTGGCTCACATTACACTGCCCGTTAGAGCCACGATTCCATCTGGCATTAGCGGGAGCACTGCAAATGCAGCAGGAGTATGGGTTAGCGCTGAGTGCCTATGCTTGCGCCCTGTTGTTGGAGGCAAAAGACCCTGATCCTGTTTACCAGATGGCTATCTGTTTGCAGGCCCAGGGAAAGGGGGCCGATGCTAGAGAAGCGCTACAAACGGCCATTGAAATGAGTTATCTGAATCCGGAATACGCCCCTACTGCTGAAAAAGCCTTACAACTATTGGATAGAATATAAAACAGACTCTCAGTCGGTATGGTTAATATTGAAGGAGCAAAATATGAGCGGGGCTTGTAGCGTTAACGTTCAACTAAATATTGCCCAATCTATAATGACAGAAGAGAGTGTGGATAATAATACAAAGCCAAATATCTCATCTCCTAGTAAATTTGAAATTGCTAATGAATCCGCAACAGAAATTAATTATCTTCTTGATATTCAGGAAAATAAATCAGCTGAATTATGCTGTGCCAGAGTTAAGCTGGCCAAAAAACAATTTTTTATTAATATCATTGAGATGACTGCTTCCTTAATTGCTTTTACTGTCAGTGTCGGGATGACGGTTTGTAGTGGGGGGACTACAGCCCCTCTCGCGGTACTGACAGGATTGAATCTTGTGTCATCACTTGCAAATTTAGCCTGTGCTTATCATAACTGGGATTGTGCCAGCAAAGGTAAACCGGAACTGACAATGGGCAATGACGCACTACAACAGCTCGTTTTTATTTTAGCTAAAAATGCCCAGGTATCGCCCTCAAATGCAAAAAAAATTGCTCGCATCACTTCGTATTTGATTAAAACGGGAATATTTGTTGCTTTAGGTGCTGTTGGTTTTGTTATCCATCCAATGATTAATAGTAGCGTATGTTTACTCGCCAGGAATTATGCACCCATATTGACATCTATGCTGAGTACTGCCGCTACGGGTGTACTCAGCACTTGGATAGGTAATAATAATGATGAAATAGAAAGTGCCTTAGATAAGCTAATTGAGAATGAAAAGGAGGTCGTCCATCAAATAGCCTTATTGGAGGGTAAGTTAACTACTATCGTTGGATAATAAAGTTAATCATTTTATTTAAAAATAATCGGTAGAAATGGCTTTGTTAAGAGTTCAGGTCTAAACCGGATACCTGTTTATTCTAATATTTGTCAATCTTGTCTAAGGCTAGCAACATCCTAAGGAATATAATGAAAACAATACAATTCATTCTATTTAGGCAAGAGGGAATATTACGGCGCGAAGGTGAGTGTCACACTGTGTCTGCAGGTAATCTGGTTGTTGCTGATGAGCAGACAACGGTATCTGTTTTTTCGCAAAGTGCTTTTATCTCAATAGTGTGCCACTCCATTGATCTTTTACCCATATATCAAGATCTCGCGAGCCAAATGGTGTCGTCGAATAAGTTCCGTTTGCCCAGTAAGATGTCTGATCACCACAAAATATTGCCAGTAAGCCACGATATTATTGAGGCGGCTGAGCAATTGCTTAATATCGAACGAACCACCGCATTAAGATTTATTTACCTTTACTGTTTAGGTTTGGATTCCGTCTATTTCTCCCGATTATTAGAATCAATCGTAGGGACAAATAATGAATTATTGGAGTTCTTTGAGAAGAATCGCCTCAATCCATGGACAGTTTCACGTTATGCCGATGAATTAGGGATTTCGACCCGTAAATTGAATTTTCTGTTCTACGAGAAGTTCGGAATGTCAGCCAAACAGTGGCTACTGGATCAACGGCTGAAAAAAGGTTGCGAACTGCTGCTCTCAACACGATTACGGGTGGCAGATATTGCCATGGAGTGTGGGTTTAGCAATCACGCCCATTTTTCTGATAGTTTCCGTCGCCGTTTTCAGCAGTGCCCGTCCCATATGCGCTCGCTAATGGAGTAAGGGGGTTGGATGGATATAAACGCGCTAGTTAATGAATTGACACAGAGTATCAATAAGATAGGCCAGGATTTCCAAAGCCAGATGGCCTCAGGCAACCCTTCTGATCCTGAGCATATGTTGAAAATGCAATTTGCCATGCAGCAGTATTCGTCTTACATCAACTTTAGTAGTGCCTTGATGAAGGGGATTAAAGATATGACCAGCGGAATTATTGCCAAAATATGATTTTACTTTCAGCAGCTTGTCGCCAATTAGTGGTTGAAGCCGCCCTGGCTGGAGTGAATCACAGCTTACTGGACGAGGCCCGCAATATCCTTAATGTCCTGCCTCAATTGATACCCGACCCCTCGGTACGTCTGGTCTGTGAGGCGATGCTGCTATTCGGGCTACATCAACAGGATGACGCCCTGGCATTACTGGCAACGTCTCGGTCAGAGGATGCACAGGCGATGCTGGTTTTACTGCAACAAGGTATGACAATGGGCAAGAAGTGACGGGTGCTGACAACAGTGCCGAGTCGTAACATTTTGATCAACAGGAGATTATTGCATGGAAATTGATGCTATTCAGGCTGCGACAACACTGAGTACCTCGTTGCAGCCGCCTGCTAATACCCAACAAATAGCCAAATTTGCGCAGTTGATGCAACAAGCTGAACCCACGGCTCCCATGCTGTCGCCTGATCAATTGCTGGTGATGCAGTCACAATGGACGCACGCCACATTAGCTGTTGATTTAACAGCCAAAGTAGCCGGAGTTGTCGGACAAAACATCAACAAATTGGTCAATATGCAATGAAACAGCTGCGGCGTATGGTCGCGACATGGCTGGTTGTGGTCTCCCTCTCTGGCTGTGGTATGGAGCTGTATAGCGGGCTTTCGGAGGGAGAAGCGAATCAGATGCTGGCGTTACTGATGCTGCACCAAATTAAGGCCGAAAAACAGTCGGATAAAGGGGGGGCGGTCAGTTTGAGTGTTGATAAGAGCCAGTTTATTAACGCGGTTGAACTGTTGCGGCAAAATGGTTTTCCTCGTCAGCAATTCACCACGGTGGATGAGTTATTTCCTTCGAATCAACTGGTGACCTCACCCGGTCAGGAACAGGCCAAAATGGTCTATTTGAAAGAGCAGCAACTGGAGAGCATGTTGAGCCATATGGATGGGGTGATCCATGCCGATGTGACTATCGCCATGCCCGCACCAACTGACGGAAAAAGCAGCGTTCCTCATGCCGCCTCAGTGTTTATCAAGTATTCACCTGAAGTCAATTTGCTGATCTATCAGCCGCAAATCAAAAACCTGATCCGCGATGCCGTGCCGGGCATTGATTACGCCCAGATTAGCCTGGTGATGCAGCCTGCCAATTATCGATTTAGTGCCACCCCGCCGCCGCAAAGTGGCATGGGGAGGGGGCTGCAATGGTTGCTCCGCCATGGCGAAATGGTGCAGATGGTTTTAGGTGCGTTGCTGATTTTGTTGGTGGGGCTGTCGACGGCCGGTTTGGTGCGCTATTTGCGCCGATAAGTGGCTAATGGAGGGAATAAACGATGATATTGCCGCTAACGACTGATATCCGACATCTACATCAGTTAGCCTGGCAACCGGCTAAATTTGCCCACCCTTTATGGCTGGAAAAAATGGGCGTCAAGGCAGAATATTACCACTATGGTCGCAATCACGTGCTGGATAACGCCCTAAATCACGCGCTAATTCGGCAGCGAAAATTTCCCGAACATCCATTGCCTGCCACATTGAGCCAGCAGCAACAGTACCAAATGGCCGGGCATCAACAGTTATTATCTCGCTGTATGGCGCTGGGGTTAGTGCACCTGCAATGTGATGAGTATCTGCGCCTGCGCCACTACCGTGAGGGGTTTTTACCGCTGTTGAATGAGGGAAACATTCGGCAGCTGATGGGGCTGGGCTATCGCGGCCATCTTCCGGCCAGATTAAGCCCCCAACTGCTGCCCAGTGCCGCATTGCGCTTTGGGCATAGTCTCGCGCATCAGGTTCGTCATGACGAAGTGGTCTGGCGGGCCATCTCTATTCAGTTACCGCCCCAGCCCCGTGCACTCTCACTCCCTGCGGCGTTATTGCTCTCGGCTGAACATTGGTTAGCCCGACTGGAGCGTTTGCTGTGAATCCTTTTCATCTCAGGGTCGAGGTGCTCGATTACCCACTGCCGGCGGGCGTGATTATCCCCGCCGCACAGTTGCAAGAAATGGCGCAGTGTCGCGATATTTTGTCTGACGCCCACAGGCAGGCGGCGGAGATACTACAGGCAGCTCGCGCCGAGAAAGCGCAACTATTGGCGCAGGCAGAGCAGCAGGCGGAGCAGTTGATTGATCAGACCCGTAGCCAGATCGAAGCTGATGTGCTGGCGCGGCATATTCGTTGGTTAGTGACCGCCGACCAATTGGCCTCTTCGCTGGTGACTCAGGCTCGTCAGCAGATCTTAACGGCGATCACTTCGGTGGTTACCGCGTGGGCCGGTCAACAAGCCGTGGATCAGATTCTGATCCAGCATCTGCGGGGGCAAGTGGAGGCGCTGGGGCACCAGGATGGCCTGGTTTTGCGGGTTCACCCACAGCACCTTTCGGCGGTAACCGTCGCGCTTGGGGGGCGAGTGCCTTGTCTCGGGGATGAGTGCCTGGCTGAGGATGAAGCGCAATTATCCTCACCTCTACTGCAAATCAGCTTCTCGCTTCGCCGCCACTTAGCGCAACTCTTTCTTTGGCTACAGCTAGCACCCCCACCCCAGCAGGAGCCGACTCATGATCACTGCGAATAATGTCTCAACTGCCACGGTTGCCGAACATTCGCCGGAAAACGGGGCCTTACCGGGGGAGGTCACCCCCGCTAACTCGGTGGTGACCTTAGCCAGCCAGGAGTTGCTTGAGATCCGCCAGGCGGTGTTGGGTGAGAGCATGGAGGAGACGCTGGAGGAGATAGGGCTGAGTCTGGGGTCGCGGCTGAAAGATCAAAAATCGGTTGAGGCCGAGGAGCGCAATCAGCGCCGCCAACAGTTACTGGTGAAGTTGATAGCCCAGCTATCCGACAGCGCCAGCGCCCTGTTGCAGCAGAACATTCCGCCGGATCTGGATATTGCCTTGCTGGTCAGCAAACTCCAGCAAGGGGGGTTATCGGCAGGGCAGCAAATTTTACTTCTCGCCACCCTGCTGGCGAATTGCAAAGGCAATCCGTTACGCCGCCGCAGTTTATCGCAATTACTGGGGCCGCTACTGGAGAGTGAGGGCTGGGAGATAGAGCTATTTGGTTTGCTGGAGTTGGGCAGCGCAGGCAGCCGCTCACTGGGCGCGCTAAAGCAGCTGTTTCAGCAAAGTATTCATCAGAGCGGAGTGTCGGTCACGGAGTGGTTCGAGCGGGTCAGCCGCTGGCCGCAGCGCCAACAACGTGTCCGCGTTTTGATGCGCGCCGTGGCCTTTGATTTAGCCAGCCAGCCACCGCCCAAACAGGGTGAGCGTCTGGCTGCCACCCTAGACCAATTACGCCGCTTGCTGATGTTTCTTGGGCTGGAAGATCACTGCAACTGTGTGGGAAGTAGCTGCGGGGTGGCGGGGGATACCATCCTCAGCGAAGTGCTGGCAGTGGTGGGGCAGCCCTGGCTATTTAATAGCTGGCTAGCGCCACGGGTGGCGATGATAACTGGCCCGGATGCCAACTTGCGGCGGGGATTTATTCGCCGGTTTTATGAGCTGTTCAAGCTGATGCCGGTCGAGTGTTTCAACGATGAGGAGCAGCAAGCACAAATTCTGGCGGTACTGCTGGAGATCTGATTTTACACTTCAGGCGAACGCCCGATAGCCGTAAACCTGTGAGCCTCGTATCTTGTCATTACTCTACTTATCAATAAATTAAGCTAATTACTGACATTGGGTATTAATGGGACACTGGTTATGGAGATGGATTTAGTTGTTACCCGTAACCTACAGCTATTTACCCGCATGACAGAGCTGCCCTGCTCGGTCATCACCACTCGTATGCAGTGGCAGTTAGCGCAGCGGGTGGTTTTTCTTGAGTGGCGATCATCCGCCCTACTGCTGAGTTGCGGTCTACAACATCGGCGCTATAACAGTGATGATCTACTGCGGCTTCAGCAGTGCTGGCGGCTCGAACGATTTAATGGTGTGCCACAGCGCATCTACTTATTGAAAACGGGCATCATGGTCAGTTGCTCGCCGCCCCCACAGACGGGGGCCGAATTTTGGTATCAACTTTATCGCCAACAGTGTGCCTTGTTGCGCCAACTGCCGGGAGAGTGCCCATGAGGGAGTCCGCACTCAAGCGCGGTTTGATGATGATCACTGCGCGGCAGGATATTTTTCTGGCGGTGATGTTATTGGTGGCGATCTTTATGATGATCCTGCCACTGCCCACGGTGATGGTCGATGTGTTGATCGCCATAAATCTGGCCTTCTCAGTCATCCTGCTGATGATCTCCATCTATCTGCGCGATCCGCTCGAATTCTCGGTCTTCCCCTCGCTGTTACTGATCACCACCCTATACCGGCTGGCGCTAACCATCAGTACCACGCGCCTGGTGCTGTTGCAGCATGATGCCGGGCAAATCGTCGAAGCATTTGGTCAGTTTGTGGTCGGCGGTAATCTGGCGGTGGGATTGATCATTTTTACCATCATCACCGTGGTCCAGTTTATCGTGATCACCAAAGGTTCAGAGCGGGTGGCGGAGGTCAGCGCCCGCTTCTCGCTTGATGGTATGCCGGGCAAACAGATGAGTATTGATGGCGATATGCGCGCTGGCGTGATCGACTCTGCCGAGGCGGGTCGGTTGCGGGAGCGAGTACAAAAAGAGAGCCGCCTGTTTGGTGCTATGGACGGGGCGATGAAATTCGTCAAAGGAGATGCGATTGCCGGGATCATTGTCATTCTGGTGAATATCTTTGGCGGCATCACTATTGGTGTACTGCAACATAATATGTCGGCGGAACAGGCGATGCTCACCTATGCGGTGCTCTCCGTGGGGGATGGCCTGTGCGCCCAGATCCCGTCATTGCTTATCTCGATCACCGCCGGGATTATTGTGACCCGCGTCCCCGGTGCTAATAAGCAGAGTCTGGCGAAAGACTTGGCGGTGCAGGTAGGGCGTCAACCTGATGCCCTATGGCTAGCCGCGGGCATCCTGACGGTATTTGCCCTGCTACCCGGTTTCCCCTTCCTGATTTTTATCACACTGGCGCTGCTGGTGGCGGCCCCCGCATTTTTACTCTATCGCAAAAATCACGCCACCCGGCGCACTCATGGGGCTGATAGTGCCGAAGAGAGCGGGGCGGCACCCGCCGATAAAATGACCCCCGGTGCGGTGCCGCTAATACTCTGTTGCGCCCCCAATTTGTACTATCCCCAACTGGGGCTAGATATTGACGGCTTGCGCTGGCGCTGGTTTGAGCACCTTGGCGTACCGCTGCCGGAGGTGATGATCCGTCGTGATCCGGCATTGGCTGAAAATACCTTATCGATCCGCCTCTATCAGGAGTCGGTTTTGACCCTGACACTCCCCTCCGATGAGCTGTTACTGGTTCAACCCACCAGCCAATTAGCAACGCGCAGCCAGAAGTTGGGGGCAAAAATGGGCAGCTTTGAGTGGCTGGCCGCCGAACAGGGCAGTCACGCCAGTACCCTGGGTATCCCTTACGCGCAAGGGGATCAGCGCACCCTTTACTGCCTGACGCGGGTGCTTGAGCGCCATACGGCTGAGTTTATCGGCGTGCAGGAGACCCGCTATCTGATGGATGCCATGGAGGGGCGCTACGGTGAATTAGTCAAAGAGTTACAGCGCCAGATGCCGGTGGGGAAAGTGGCTGAAATACTGCAACGGCTGGTGGAAGAGGATGTGTCGATCCGCGATTTACGCACTATTTTCGGTGCGCTGGTCGCATGGGCACCGAAAGAGAAGGACAGTGTGATGCTGACCGAATATGTCCGCATCGCCCTACGCCGCCACGTGTGTGCCCGCTTTAGTAAAAACAGCGCCTGGTTACCGGTATTGCGGCTGGGGGAGGGGGCAGAGAACTTGATCCGCGAGTCGATTCGCCAGACATCAGCAGGCACCTACTCCGCGCTGGACAATAAACACTCGCGGCTGATCCTCGGCAAAATAACCGCCGCCTTCGCTGAAAACAGTGATGCGGTGCTGCTGACCTCCATCGATATACGGCGTTTTCTGCGCAAAATTGTTGAGCGGGATATTTTCACGCTGCCGGTGCTCTCCTGGCAGGAGCTGGGGGATGAGATGAATATCAGGGTGGTGGATACCATTGAGCTTATCGGCGATGAGCTTGATGAGGGGCCAGGAGGTGAAATTGCTGCAACTACCTGATATCGCAAATTTAAGCGCCCAGTTACAACAACAGTTGCACCTGGCACCCTCTCCGCCAGAGGGCATGGTGTATCGCGGGCCAATACTGGATGTCGGCCCGACTCTGGTCCGCGCCCATCTTCCCGGCGTGGCATTAGGGGAGCTGTGCCAAATCGAATCGCCGGATATGCTAGCGGAAGTGGTCGCCATTGAGCAACAAACGGCGCTGCTCTCCCCCTTTGCCCCCCCTGCGGGCTTGCGCTGCGGCCAGTGGGTGCGCCCACTTGGGCATAGCCATCGTATCCGTACCGGGCCGGATTTGCTTGGGCGAATTCTGGATGGCTTGGGTGTGCCGATCGATAGCGGTCCGCCACTGCGCGGGCATTGGTGTGAGCTGGATAGCGCGCCGCCCGATCCGCTGGCCCGCCAGCCAATAGATCACCTGCTCACTACCGGGATCCGCGCGCTGGATGGCCTCCTGAGCTGCGGTGAAGGGCAGCGGGTCGGCATTTTTGCCGCTGCGGGCGTCGGAAAAAGCACCTTGCTGAGTATGCTATGTGCTGGCAGCAGCGCGGAGGTGATGGTGCTGGCGCTGATTGGTGAGCGCGGCCGCGAAGTGCGGGAGTTTCTGGATCAAGTGCTGACACCCGAAGCGCGCGCCCGCACGGTAGTGGTGGTGGCGACCTCCGATCGTCCGGCACTGGAGCGGCTAAAAGGTATCTATACCGCCACTCGAGTCGCCGAATATTTCCGCGATCGCGGGCTAAAAGTGCTGCTGATGGCGGATTCGCTAACGCGCTATGCCCGCGCGGCCCGCGAGATTGGTCTGGCGGCGGGGGAGCTACCGGCAGCGGGCAGTTTCCCCCCCAGTGTTTTTGCCGCGTTACCCCGGCTTTTAGAGCGGGCAGGCAATAGCGCACAGGGCAGCATTACCGCGTTTTACACTGTGCTGGTGGAGGGGGATGACATGAATGAGCCGGTGGCTGATGAGGTGCGCTCATTATTGGATGGGCACATTGTGCTCTCGCGGAAACTGGCGGGGGCGGGCCACTATCCGGCGATTGATATTGCTGCCAGTGTCAGCCGCATCATGCCGCACATTGTCACTGACGAACATTTGGCACTGGCGCAAAAACTGCGGCGAATGCAGGCCTGCTATCAGGAGATAGAACTGCTGGTGCGGGTAGGTGAATATCAGGCCGGAGATGACCCGCAGGCCGATGAGGCACTCGCGCGCTACCCCACCATCTGTGCCTTTTTGCAACAGGAGAACCGCCTATCGTGCAATCCCGACGCCGTCAGCCTCAGCAGCACACTCGCGCAACTCGCACAGGCGCTGGGCTAAAAAATCCGCAGTTAGTGATGTTGCAGCGCCTGCTAGTGCTGCGGCAACACAAAGAGCGGCGATTGCGCCAGCAATTGGTCCAGCTGCGGCAGGTGTATCAGCAGCGGGAACAGCAATTAGCGGATTGTCGCCGCGAACGGCAGCAGCTATGTCAGCAGCTACAAAAACTGGCGCAGTGGCGCGGTAACTTACTGCCCGCGCAAGCCAGTGCGCAGCGAGAGCGGCAACATGAGTTGTATCAGGCGGAGCGGCAGCGGCAAAAACAGATTGGCGAATGGGTGCTGCTGGGGCAGCAACAACTGGCTGCAATTGAGGCACAACAGGTGCTGTTACGGCGTAATCAACGTGAACAAGAGAAGTTAGGGATGCTAATTAACCATGAGTCGAATCGATATTGAAGGCGCACTATCACTGCTCAGCACGGACCATTTTAGGGGCGATCAGCCGCGTTTAGGCAGTGAGCGGCAACAGCAGCAGTTTGCTCGCTATCTGCCACCACGATTGCGATCCTCGCAAACGATGGCCAATGCCATTGCTTCGGCGAGGGGCGGCAACCCGATGCAGGCAGAGTACGGCATTGTCAGCGGGCCACTCTCCGGCACTCGGGTTAGCGTCACTCTGGCTACCCACGGCCTGAACATTGTGCTCAGCCACACCAATCCTGACCTTGTTGCACGTTTACAGCGGATGCAGGCGCGCTGGCAGCGACAGCTACATACCTTGGGTTTCCCCTGCTTGCTGGAGGTCACTGATGCTGGCGTGTCTGACGGCTGAGTTGCGCCAACTGAGCGCGATGATTGGTCGCGGGCGACAGAGTGCTGGGGTGACGGCCACCTTGATGCTGACCGAGGGCGAGGGGGTCTATCTGCCGCTGAACTATGGTGACCAAGCCTGCGGTATTTGGCTCTCTCGCGCCTGCTGGCAAAACTGGCTGGCCTCGTCACTGGCGACGGATGATCCCCAGCTTCTGGCAAGCGAACTGGTGGTTGCCATGGCGAATTGGGCGCTCAACCCGCTGTTGACCCCACTGCCGGAGCTGGTTATCCACAGCCAACTCCCACAGCCAATGACGCTGTTAAGCCAATGGGCGGTGACACTGGCGTTCGAGCTGGAGGGAGAGCCACTGAGTGCGGTGCTGCTTGATTGGCCGCTGACGGCATTGGCTGACACTTTATCTGAGTGGCAGGGCGAGCAGGCTCCACCGCAAGATATGCAGTGGCAGGCCAGTTTGCTGGTGGGCTGGTGCCGCTTATCACTGAGCCAATTGCAGCAACTCAAACCCGGTGATGGGGTGCGGGTTGCCGCCGCCGCCGCGTTAGAACAAGGAAACTGCTGGTTATGGCAAATGGCCTCGCCGCAGATTTATATCAAGCTGGAGGAGGGGAACCAAATGACCATTCAGCAGATTAATGACGATATCGACCACATGCTGGCACTCGATACCACCGCGCTACCTAAGGAGCCGCAAACCCTGGTGCTCGACCATTTACCGCAAACTCTGGTAATGGAAATTGGGCGGATAGCAGTGCCGCTAGGAGAGATAAAACAGCTGGCTGTCGGGCAAACACTAAATTGCCAGGCCAGCGTCTACGGGGAGGTCAATATTCGCCTCAATGGGCAGCCAGTCGGGAGTGGGAGTTTGTTGCGTTGTGGTGAGGATTTGGTGGTTAGGATCGATCAATGGCACCTTACCCTGCGGCCTTGACGCTACAGCGGTGTTAGCGGCATTCACGCGCCCGAATCACTTACTGGAGTAAGCTCATCGGGACTTGTTCATTTGCTGCCTTGCTGTAACGCCAATGACTTTGGGTACTTCCTGCGGCCTTGACGTTACAGCGGTGTTTTCAGGTCATGACCTGATTCCTGGGAGGATAGACAACAATAATACTGTGGGAACTCATTTTTAACTCAACAGGCCAGCTTCAGCGGAACAGACTATGGAGTTACTGAATTCGTCCTCTCAATTGATTCTGCTGCTTTTTTTTCTATCACTGCTCCCCCTGCTGGTGGTGATGGGGACGTCGTTTCTCAAGTTATCAATCGTCTTTTCATTGCTGCGCAATGCATTGGGGGTGCAGCAGGTTCCCCCCAATATCGCCATTTACGGTCTGGCGCTGGTATTGACCATATTTATCATGGCGCCGGTGGGATTAGATGTACATGCCCGCCTTCAGGATGAGCCGCTACCCAACGACATCGGCGCGTTACTCAAACATATTGATGAACATGCGCTGGGGCCATATCGTGATTTTTTGCAGCGCAATACTGATGCTGAGCAAGTCACTTTTTTTAACGATATCGTCCAAACCAAGTGGCCAGAACGTTTTCGCGATACCGTAAAACCCAGCTCACTGCTGATATTAATGCCCGCCTTTACCCTAAGCCAACTGACGGAAGCATTCAAAATCGGCCTGTTGCTCTACCTGCCCTTTGTGGCGATAGATCTGATAGTTTCCAATATTTTACTGGCGATGGGCATGATGATGGTGTCACCCATCACCATTTCACTGCCATTTAAACTATTGATATTTATACTCGTTAATGGATGGGGGCTGCTGATGGGCCAGTTGGTAGGATCCTACTTATGACCCTCCTCCAGAGACGGTCGCAATGAGCAATGCCATTGTTATTCATCTGGCGACCCAGCTGTTATGGATAGTGCTGCTGCTGTCGATGCCGGTGGTGGTGGTGGCCTCCGTGGTCGGGTTAGTTGTCAGTTTGTTGCAGGCACTCACCCAAATTCAGGATCAGACTTTACAGTTTTTGATTAAGTTGCTGGCGGTATCCGCCACGTTACTGCTTACCTATCACTGGATGGGGTCGACATTGCTCAATTATACCCAGCAGACTTTTTTACAAATCACCAGTATGCGGACCTAATATGCATGATTTCGTGTATTGGCTCGGGGCGCTGGGGTTGGCGATGATGCGCCCCTATGGCATGTTGCTGATCTTGCCACTCTTTACCGCCCGCAGTTTGGGCAGTGCTTTATTGCGCAATGCCTTGATTTTCACCATCGCCCTGCCCATTACCCCCCTCTTTTTTAGCCCATCACTCATGACTCACGAAAGTCTTAGCGCGTGGTTTTGGCTGGTCTGCGCTGAGTTACTGATTGGAGTGATGATTGGCTTTGTGGCCGCCTTACCTTTCTGGGCCATCGACATGGCGGGTTTCCTGATTGATACCTTGCGCGGCGCGACGATGTCGACCCTGTTCAACCCCAGCATGGGCATGGAGTCCTCCATTTTTGGCGTGCTATTTACCCAGCTATTGACTGTGCTGTTTTTGATCTCCGGCGGGTTCAATCTAGTGCTGGGCGCGCTCTATGGCTCCTATGACACCCTGCCGATAGGCAGTGGTATTCATCCCTCATCGGCCATGCTGCCATTTCTACAAAGTGAGTGGCAACTGATGTATGAGCTGTGCCTGAGCTTTGCACTACCCGCGATGATGGTGATGGTGTTAGCGGATTTATCCTTGGGGCTAATTAATCGTTCGGCACAGCAATTGAATGTTTTCTTCCTGGCGATGCCGATTAAGAGTGCACTGGCACTGTTGTTGCTACTCATTAGCCTCCCTTACGCGCTACATCACTACTTGATCGGCATTAACCACACCGAACAGAAATTAAGCACACTGGTGCCACTGATAAGTCAGGCCGCCGATGAGCGGTGAGAGCAGCGAGAAGAACGAAAAGCCGACGGCTAAGCGCCTAAGAGAGGCGCGAGAAAAAGGGCAGGTGATTAAGAGTGTTGAGATCACCTCCGGCGTACAGTTGGTGGTGCTGGTCACTTACTTTCTGCTGACGGGTTACACCTTGGTGGAACAGGCCAAGGTGCTTATTCGCGACACCATCGAGCAGTTACATCAGCCACTGATCATGGCGCTTTCCCATATTGGCAGTGAATGTCTGGCGGTGCTGCTCCACATTATGGGAATACTTGGTGGCGCGCTGGTTTTAGTCACCATCCTCTCTGGTTTGGCGCAGGTTGGGCCGCTATTGGCGACCAAAGCGGTGGAGTTTAAAGGCGAACATATCAATCCCATCAATAACGCCAAGCAGCTTTTTTCACTGCGCAGCCTGTTTGAGTTAACCAAATCACTGCTGAAAGTGGGCGTCCTCACCCTGATTTTCGGCTATTTATTGATGCACTATGCCCCCTCATTGGGTTATCTGGCTTACTGCGGTAGTCAATGTGCCATCCCTGTATTCGCCACATTGATGAGTTGGCTATTGGGCGCACTGATTGCTTGTTACGTGGTTTTCTCTTTGATGGATTATGCTTTTCAGCGCTACAACACCATGAAACAGCTGAAAATGTCTCTAGAGGAGGTCAAGCGGGAGTATAAAGAGAGTGACGGCGATCCGCACATTAAGCAGAAACGTCGGCAGTTGCAGCAAGAGGTGCAAAGTGGCAGTTTCGCAAAAAATGTTCAGCGCGCCACGGCGGTGGTACGTAACCCCACCCATTTTGCCGTCTGTCTGCTTTATCACCCTGAGGACGCGCCGCTGCCGGTGGTGATTGAGAAGGGCCATGGTGAGCGGGCGGCCTTAATTATCAAACTGGCAGAGCAGCAAGGGATCCCGGTGGTGGAAAATATTGCCTTGGCGCGGGCGCTGCATCACGGTGTGACCTGTGGCGAGACCATCCCCGAGCAATTTTTCGAGCCGGTAGCCGCCATTTTACGCATGGCTTTGGCATTGGAGTATCAACCGCCGCAGGACGATGCGCCCTGATCCGCGCGGCATTGTTTCACGTTAGCTCACTCGTTACGTCAGCTCAATTCTTCACGTTATAAGCAATGGGCGCTATCAACTCAATTACCCCATTTTTCAGTAGCTCGACGGGGGGAATGGGCAGCGGCTGGGCGCGTGAAATCAGCACCATGGCTTCGCGATCCAAAATCCTGGCCCCCGAGCTGGAGAATAGCTCGGCGGTTAACACTTTTCCTTGGTGATCAACCACAAAACGGATGTGACTAATCCCCTCCAGACGATAGCGCAATGCCTCGCGTGGGTATCGCTTATAGCGTGAAAGATGCGCCAGTACATCACTTTGCCACGAAGCTTTGCCGCTTATGGCGGCGGCGGCTTCACTGGAGAATGTGGCGGCATTTTTCTGGCTCTCACCCGATAGTGGGGCGCTGGTGGTCGGGGCGGCTTTTTCAGCCACCACTGGCAACGGCGCGTCTGTCCGTGGTTTGACCGGCGTTATTTTCCTCTTCTGCACCACCTTTTCCGGCTTGATGGCATGGGTGCCATTGGGGGCGGCAGTTAGTTTGGGTAGCTCTTCGGGCAGCTTCTCCGGCGGTGCGTCATCCGGTGCGGCCATATTTTGCTGTGGCCCGAGCGGCACATCGAGAGGGGCGGATTTTGCCTGCTGATAGAGTGTCAATTCGATCATCACTGCGGGGGGCAGCATCCCCTGCGGGGCCATTTTTGTGATCCAACCGAGCATCAACGCGGCGGCGAGCATATGCAAGCCGATGCCCAGTAATAAGCTGATACTCCAACGTGTTTTTGGCCGCCCAAGGGGTAACCCCATTTTAATGTTCTGGCGATTTTCTACTGTCGGCATA
This sequence comes from Yersinia sp. Marseille-Q3913, assembly GCF_963892745.1. NCBI lineage: Bacteria > Pseudomonadati > Pseudomonadota > Gammaproteobacteria > Enterobacterales > Yersiniaceae > Yersinia > Yersinia sp. Marseille-Q3913. The sequence continues at coordinate 34,733 of NZ_CAWQAF010000009.1, forward strand.
AGAGTGCCGCTGGCTGCCATCAGGCAGAATAATGTCATTACAGACTCCGCAGGTAATGAGTGATCTGAGTTTATTATTTTGATTAATAACGGTTTTATTGCTTGTTTATGTTTGCGATGTCTCGCAGAAATATTGAATTCTCCGCAGATAATAAGCGACAGATTATACAAATCAATAAACATATTGATAGTTATTGTGATTATCATTTGCATTTGATCGACGTTTTCGCTTATAACCGCCAGCCTTAGAAGTGTGAAGCCGTTAGGTATTCACCTCATATTTTACTCACTGTTTTATTGCTCTTTTTCTTTATTGTTCTTTTTCACCAGCAAGATGTGAACCACTGGATTGATGTACCTGATGCCGCAGGGTTTTGCGTGACTGCCCGCACGCCGACAATCTGAGGCTGTACTCTCTAACGGATGCCTTCATGGATAAACCGCCATCAAACAAAGTGAGTCTGGCTTACCAGAGCACTTATGGTCAGTTGGTCAGCTTCTTTCGCAAAAGGCTGGATAATGCCAGTGACGCCACGGATCTGTCGCAAGATGTCTTTGCGCTGTGGCTAAAGCGGGCGAAAGAGACGCCAGTGGAGCATTCGCGGGCATTTCTTTTTAAGATTGCCCACCGAGTGTTGATTGACCATTGGCGAGCCGCAGGCAAGCAGCGCAGAGTGTTAGCGCAGAGCCATGAAGAGGTGTCACCGGAGCCTCAGATGGCACCGGCTGGCGCAGATCCGCAGCATGTGCTGGAGCAGCAGCAGCGGCTGAGCCGATTGGAAGAGGCGCTAAACAGTCTAAGTCCGCGCCGCCGCGAGGCTTTTTTGATGCATCGCTTTGATGGCCTGTCGCAGATTGAGGTGGCGGAGAGAATGGGCATTTCTGTCAGTATGGTCGAAAAACATATCGCGGGCGCGTTACTGCATTGCAAGCGCCACGTTGCTGAACAGGGGAGTGGGCAACATGATGAGTGATAGTCGTGAAATCGATGAACAGGCGGCGCTGTGGTTCAGCCGCAGTCAGGCGCGGCGCTTAACCAATGAGGAGCAGCGGCAACTGAAAACCTGGCTGCAAAGCTCCCCCTCCCATGCCGAGGCTTTTCGCCAGATGCAGCAGCTGTGGAGTGATTGCGCATTGATCCCTCGCCCCGCCAGCGCCCCGCAACCGAAAAAACACGCCAGCCGTTGGCGGCCCCTGCGCAGTTGTGCCGCTGGGCTATTTTTCCTGTTCGCCCTGCTGCTGCCAATGAGTCAACTGCCGCTGTTACTGACCAATGATATTCAACTGCAAACCGCCAATAACAGCCGCGAAATCGTGCTGTCGGACGGCAGCCGAGTTCATGTGAATCGCCATTCACAAATCCGTGTTCACTACGCGAAAGAGAACCGCCAGCTCTGGCTGGATCAGGGGGAAATCTACCTGCAAGTGGCCGCCAATAAAACCCGCCCCTTCCTGGTGTATGCTGGAGAGAGTCAGGTGAGGGTGGTGGGCACTGCATTTGAGGTGCGTTTTGAGGCGGGCGAAGTGGCGGTGGCCGTCAAGCAAGGCATTGTCGCCATGACCGGAAGACCCAATATGGCGGCGGTGATGCTACACGCCGGTGATCGTGCGCAGCTGTTGCCAGAGAAAAAACGCCTGTTACTCAGTCAGTTGCCGGTGGCTGAAATTGGTGAGTGGCGCAGCGAGCAACTGCTGTTCCGTAACCGCCCACTGGGTGAGTTGCTCGCTGAATTGCGGCGCTATCGGCCGGGCAACATTGAGCTTATTGATGCCAGTTTGGCGCAGTTACCGGTATCCGGTTCGCTGGATCTAAATCGTCCTGATGAGTTCCTCGACTCACTACCGCTACTGTTGGCGGTGAATGTGACTTATGACGGCAAAGGTAACGTGCTGATTTCGCGTGATTTAAATAAAAAACAGTAAAAAGTAAAAAATAATTAATTTTATAGGTGAGGATAATTCTCATTATCACGTCTTCCCTGATGCTGGTGCTTATTGGCATGGCATTGACATTTCTTAGGGAAGAAATAGCGTGATGATAAAAAATAAGAATAAATATTCTGGGATGCCTGTTCTCTCTGCTCTGGTGCTGGCTACGCTATTGGTCACGCAGGGAGTGACGGCGGCGGATTTGCAGCTCAATCTGGTCGCTCAACCATTGGCGAATGCCATTGCCAATGTGGCCCGCCAGGGCCAACTGCATGTTATCTTTGATGAATCTGAGTTGCGTCATCTGCGCGCGCCCGCCTTAAGCGGCAGCTACAGCCCACAAGGCGCATTGCAGCAATTGCTGGCGGGCAGTGGATTGGAGCTGGTCGCCAGTGGCAAGGGGTATGTGATCCGCCCGGTGCAGGCGGCAGGTGTCAATGCCGGCAGCATGGTGCTGCCAACCACCTCGGTCATGGGCGAGGCTGGTGGGCGTGCTGCCGTGGATAACCTGATGTCAGCCCCGCAGCTGGTCACCTCCGAAGAGATCCGCCAGCGCCCGACCGGCAACGGCAATATCACCGAATTACTGCGCACCAACCCCGCAGTTCAATTCTCCAATAGCGGCAACACCAGCCTGACGCAGGGCGAAATCAAACCCGGCGCTATCTCGATTCATGGCTCGTCGAGCTATCAAAACGCCTACAAATTGGATGGCGTCAGCTTCAATAATGACATCGATCCCGCCAGTGATGGCAACGGCGAAACCATTACCCGTGTCGACAGTGGCGATCAGGGGATGTACATCGACAGCCGCCTGATTGATAGCATGAATGTTTTCGATAACAACATTCCAGTGGAGTATGGCGGTTTTACCGGCGGCACTGTGGATGTGACCAGCCGCCGCTGGCGTGGCGAGAACAGCGGGCATCTGTACTACCGTGAAACTCGCTCGGCGTGGAACAAGGTTTTCACTGATCCAGATATGCAGTTCGACAGTGCGAAAAACGATACCAGCCGCCCTGCGCGCTATCAGCCCAAGTACAATAAGCAAAGTTTTGGTGGCTGGTTTGAAGCTGGTATCACCGACAACATGGGCATCGTGTTCTCCGCCTCACAGCGCCTCTCCGATATTCCAAGCTACACTTCCGGCGGCGACGGCTTGCAGTTAGGGCCGAATAATGAGCTGGAGGTGGTCTCCGCGACGCCGGGCTATCGCAGCCAGAAACGAGTGTCGGATAACTATTTTGCCAAGCTATCCTGGGATGCCAACGAGCGCACCAGCGCCCATCTCTCCGCCAACTACTCGGCTTACACCAGCACACTCTTCTCCAGCAGCGTGATTAACTCCGGCTATGACAATGACCATAACGGTTTGAGCACCACGTTACAGTTGGAGCACCGTTTTGATATCGCCAGTCTGGACTTCACCGCCGGTTATCAGCAGTTGACCGACGAACGTACCAATGATGTGAAAGACTTTTATACCCTGGAAGACTACATCACCGATTGGCGTAATCCGCAATTTTATAACAATGGCGGGCAGGGGGATTTGACCACCCGCCAGAACAGCGCCACGGCGAAAGGGGTGCTGCGCTTTAATGAGTTCACCGCATTGGGTCTGCAACACTCACCCAATCTTGGTTTTGAATTCAACAAAACTGACGCCCGCTATACCCGTGATCGCGACTACTACCGCTACAAATTCAGTGGGTCGGCGGATGATGTTGCTTCACTGACTGAGGCCAGTTACATCACCCGTTTTCGCGCCGGTAACTATGAAGCGGGCTACACCAACTACGCGCTGTTTTTGGATGACAGTATGCAGTATGGCCGTTTGACGGTTCGCCCCGGTGTGCGTTTGGATCGCGATGATTTTGTTCAGAAAACCAATATCGCACCGCGCCTGAGCAGTAGCCTCGATCTGTTTGGCACCGGCGATACCGTGCTGATAGCCGGGGCCAACCGCTATTATGGTCGCTCGATGCTGACTTATGCTTTGTACGAAGCGCAAAACGCGGGCATGGAACACTGCTACTACTTCTGCTCGCTGGATCCATCAGAAAATGATTGGGATGGGGTGAAAGATTTTGAAGGTATCGACAGCTTATCGACCCCCTATAACGATGAGCTGAGCTTCGCCCTTCAGCAGCAAGTGATGCAGAGCGTCTGGCGCTTACAGTATGTGCACCGCGAAGGTTACGACGAAGTGCGCAGCCGCACTAAATACCGCAACCCCAATAGTGCGGCCCAGGCTCGTATCCGCACCTTTGATAATGGTGGGCGCAGCAGCAACGACAGCGTTTCACTCTCGGTCAGCAACAGCAAACCCTGGGAGCTGGCCTCGACCACTCATGCTTTTACCGGCTCACTGAGCTGGCAGCAAAGTAAGAGCAATACCCCGAAAGATCAGGGCTATGCCTTCTTTGATCCGAACACCAAGCTGGACTCCGACAAAGTGTGGTACGACGGCAAAGTGATCAATGCCGCCGACCTGCCATCGACCAACTTTAACTCGCCATGGCGGCTCAATCTGGAGCTAACCAGTGAGTGGCAAGAGTACAACCTCACTTTCTATAACCTGTGGCAATGGCGCAGTTCGCGCAGTCAGGCGGTGCGCTATCAAAATGAGTATTACACCGACATCAACACCGGCACGCAGATGCTGAAATATGAGAAAACGCACTTTGCCAGCAACTTTATCTGGGACAGCAAAGTGACCTGGCAGCCTGATTTTGCTTATGGCGTCGGGATCTCGGTTGAGGTGAATAACCTGCTGAACAAACGCAATGTGGCCGACACCTTTGTGTATGGCGACCGCGTGCTGCACTCCTATGATCCGGGCCGTCAATTCTGGCTGCAACTGAGTTACGATCTCTAACCTATTGATAAACAGTGACCTAACCCATCGGGTTGCCCAGATGGCGGCCCGATACTTTTTGTTCTGACGATGCGGAACACATGCTTGCAGTTTATTTATGAAACCCATTTATTTATGAAAGTAATTTATTGATGAAAACACTGAGACAATTCTATTACCTGGCCAGGCCGTTTTGGGGCATCCGCTCAGCACTGCTGGCCTGGCTGTTGCTGCTGGTGGTGTTGGCGCTTAGCCTCTCTTCGGTTTGGTTTAATGTGCAGCTTAACCAGTGGAATGGCGAGTTTTACAATGCATTGCAGCAATTGAACAGTCAGGCGCTGTATCGTTTGCTACAACACTTTATCTTGCTGGTCAGCGCCCTGATCCTGGTGGTGGTGTTTGCGGATTACCTGAAACAGCGACTCATCATGCGCTGGCGGACGGGCATGACCGAGCACATTCTGGCGCGCTGGCTGTCCCATAAAGGCCAGCATTATGCATTGAAAATCAATGCACTGGTGCCGGATAACCCCGACCAGCGCATTGCCGAAGATGTCCGGCTGCTGATTGAGTCCAGCCTGCGCTTGCTCATCACCTTCCTGCACTCCTTGCTCACCCTGATTTCGTTCGCCACCATCTTATGGCAACTCTCCGGCAGCATCAGCTTCTCGCTGGCTCAGCACAGTTTCACACTGCCCGGCTATATGTTCTGGGTCTGCATCCTCTACACCCTGATTGGTATTGGCCTGACGCACTGGATTGGTTATCCGCTGCGCCAGCTAAATATGGATCGTCAGCGGCGTGAGGCGGATTACCGCAGTGGGCTGATTGCCCGCCGCGAAGCCAGTGATGCCATCGCCGGACAGCGGGGCGAGCAACATGAGCGCGGGGCGCTGTTACAACATTTCCGCGCGGTGGCCGATAACTGGTATCAACTGATCCGCTACGAAAAAAACCTCTCATTCTTCACTGTCGGCTATCAGCAACTCAGTGCGCTGGCGCCGATTTTCTTTGCGCTGCCGAAGTTTCTGGCGGGTGAACTGCTGCTAGGCGGATTGATGCAGATCCGCCAATCCTTCGCGCAGGTGGCGGGGGCCTTGGGCTGGTTTATTTTCTCCTATCGAGAAATTGCCGCGTGGCAGGCTACGGTGACCCGCTTATACAACTTTGTGGTGCTGCTGGATGCCGAACCGACCAGCCCGGTGGAGAGTGCGCCGGAGGGTGGTTTGCCGCTGCGGGCCACACTGGATCTGCACACCGCCGATGGCGCGCTGCTGCTGAGCAATATCCGGATCACTGCCACTGCGGGCAGCCTGACGCTGATTCAGGGGCGCTCAGGAATAGGCAAATCCACCTTGCTGCGCACCCTGAGCGGCCACTGGCCCCATTATCAGGGCCGAATTCAGCGCAGTGACAGTGTGAGTTGGCTCCCCCAGCGCCTCTATCTGCCCCATGAGCGGCTGGACGATCTGCTCTCCTATCCGGCGCAGCGCAGTGATTTCAGCACCGAACAACTCCAGCAGGCACTGGTGCAGGTCGGTTTGCCGCAACTGAACTACCAGTTGGCCCTCTCCACTGACTGGCAGCAGCGCTTATCGGGCGGCGAGCAGCAGCGGCTGATGTTTGCCCGCTTATTGCTGAATAAGCCACGGCTGATTTTACTGGATGAAACCACCTCAGCACTGGATGCCGCCAGCGCCTGCCAGCTATTGCGCTTACTGCGGCAACAACTGCCAGACAGCGCAGTGCTGCTGGTGAGTCACCAAACTTTTCTGGCTGAGGTAGCCGACCATCAATACTGCCTCGATGATTTATCCGATGCGATTCAAGGAGTTGCTACACCATGCTTAACCGATTAGTGCGAGTCCACGCCCTTTACCTGTTGTTGGCGTGGGTGATGCTGGCGTGGGGTCTGCCCGCGTCTGCGGCTGAGACTTCAGCGATGCAGGAGCAAAAACTGCCGATGCGGGCCGATCTCCAGCACCTCACGCTGGACAATGGCTTGCAGTTATACCTGCTGCCGCGTGACCAACCCGGCGTGGAGTTGCGCCTGCTGGTCAATAGCGGCTCGCTACAAGAGAGCGAACAACAGCGCGGATTGGCGCATTTTGTCGAGCATATGGCCTTCAAAGGCACGACGCACTTTCCCGGCACCAGCAGCTTTAAATCGCTGGAGAAACAGGGGATTGCACTGGGGAGCCATGTCAATGCTGTCACCAGTCTGAATGCCACCACCTATAAGTTGTCACTGCCGAACGCCGATGAAAAACAGCTCACACTGGGGCTGCGGATTTTAGCCGACTGGGCGCAGGGCATCAGCTTTGAACCGACGGCATTTGATAAAGAGCGGCAGGTGATTGTGGAGGAGTGGCGCTTACGTCAAGGGGTGGGGTTCCGCATCAATCAGGCATTGGAGCGCTTGCGCTATCACGGCAGCCGCTATGGCGAACGTGATCCTATTGGTTTGCTGGATGTGGTGCGGCAAGCGCCGGTCAGTGAGGCGGTCAATTATTATCAGCAATGGTATCAGCCGCAACGGATGGCCTTGGTGGTGGTGGGCCGGTTTGATGTGGATAATTTGCGCCAGCAGATCAAAACGTTATTCGCGATGCCCGCCCCTCAACAGCCCGCGCGCGATGATGCCCACTGGCAGAGTTTTGCCCCACAATCGGGCTTACTGCTCAGCACGGTATTTGATGCTGAGCAAGGGACGCGCATTATTCAACTCGCGCTACAACGTGATTTGGCGGTCCCGCTGAATAGTGCCAATGGGCAGTGGCGCGACCTGCTGGATACCTTGTGGCTGACCATTTTTAACCAGCGGCTATCATTGCTGGTGGATAACGATCTGTTATCGGTCGCGAGTATCAATCAGCAAGGCGCACTACTGGATAACCGCCGCATTCAGCACCTGATGATTGCCCGACCACAAGGCAGCGACTATAACGGCACCCTGCGCCAGCTATTCACCGAGCTGCAACGGATGGCGACTACGCCTGTGAGCGACGCCGAGTTGAAGGCGGCGCGTCAGCAAATCCTAACGAAACTGAGCCAGCAGGCCGCCGGAGAGAGCCGCTATCAGCATGATTATCTGGCGGATAATCTCACCACCGCCATTGAATTTGATCTGCCGATGCTCAACAAACAGCAGCAACTGGCGATGACCAAAAGCTGGCTAGAGGCGATTGACCCGCAACATGTTCAGGCGCAAGTGGCTGAATTACTGGAGAAAGGCTCGGCCCGTTTAGCACTGATTGGCCCTGACAGTGATCAATCGCAGGTGGATAAAAAGCTGCTGGCGGATATGTGGAGCAGCATCCGTCAGAGTACGCCGGGGGCATTCACCCTGAAACCGAAACCGGTCACTCTGACGGTGACACCGCCGACCGCTGGTAAAGTGGTGCAGCGCCAGACCTTGCCGATCCCTGATACCCAGCTCTGGACCCTGAGCAATGGCATTCGGGTGATTATCAAAGCCAATAACCGCCTAAAAGATGACGTGCAGCTATCACTGCGCATCCCTGGCGGGCGGTCACTGGAGGAGGATAGGCATATTGGCGAGGTGAACTGGGCGATGCGACTACCCGAAGTGAGTGGTTACGGCCAGTACAACCCGCGCCAGTTGGCGCAGTTAGCCAAGCAAGCTGAGGTGGCCATCGCACCTTATGATGAGATGCTGTTCCATGGTTTACGCGGCTCGGCACCGGCTGACAAGCTGGAGTCGCTGCTGCAATTGCTCTACCTGAAGATCACTGCCCCTCAGTTTGCCGCAGATAAACTTACGCAGCAAAAACAGTCATTTGCGCTGGGGTTAGAGAAACAGCCAGTCGAGCGCCGCTTCCTCGATAGCATCACCCAGGTTGGCTATCAACATGGCGAACGGCTGCTGGTCACGGCGACGGGGCCGTGGCGTGATTTTACTGTGGCGGGGCTTGAACAGCGCCACCGCCAGCTATTTGCTGCCACGCAGGATATGACGGTGACACTCAGTGGTGCGCTGGATGAGAAACGCCTTCAGCCGTTGGTAGAGAAGTGGTTAGGCGGCCTGCCACGGAGTGAGCAGCGCTTGCACTGGCGCGATTTGGCGATAAAGCCGCTGAATCAGGCGATGAGCCACGACTATCCGCTGGCGAGCAGCCCGAAAACCATGGTCAGTATGCAGTTCTCGGCTGAGGCGCAATGGTCGCAGCCGAATCAACTGGCGTTACAGCTATTGGATAAAGCCGTCACCTTGCGGCTACGTTATGCCATGCGCGAGCAGGCCAGCGGCATCTACACCTTGGGCTTCTCGCAGCTACTGGCAAAACTGCCGCAGCCTTACTATCTGGCGCGACTCAACTTTACGTCAGCCCCTGAACGGGCGCAGGAGATGGCGCAGATGGCGCAAAAAGTTTTGCAGCAAATCGCCGCTGAGGGCGTCACACAATCGGAGCTGGATAAGGCGAAAAAAGCCTGGTGGATTGAGCAGGACGCCAGCCGTACCAGTGCCAGCTATTGGACTGATGCACTGGCGCAGGTCGCCAGTGATGACGGCAACTTTGCACTGTTGGCACAAGAGGAGCCGCAGCTGAAGGCCGTCACCCTCCAGCAGATCAATGAGTTAGCCGCGCAATGGTTGGGGCGTAATCCGAAAGTCTTTAGTTTGAGTCCGGCGAAAACCTAACTAATAAGGGAATAGAGTCTTCCGAAAAATGGATATGTTTTACCCTCGCTAATAAGGGAATAAGAATGTATTGAATCTACCTCTTGACTTAAAATAACCTGTTTTTAATTACTAACGAGTTAATCAATGTTATCAGTTATAGGTAAATTGTCTTGGCTCTTGCCTTTGGTATTATTAGCGGGTTGCCAGCAGCCCGTGAATAAAACGATTCAACCTACCGTTCAGCAGCAAATCAAACAATTATCAGCATTGGTTGCTGGGGCGCATTATCTACAGAAAAATTGTCAGCAAATGGATGTGCCTGATGAGGCGGTGCTGGTAAAAACAGCGTTGAATTTGGCGGTTTCCCGCAATTGGGACATCAACGTACCCGCTTATAAATTGCTTGAAGAGCAGAGCCAGGAGCGCTATCAGGCGCTGGTGAAAGAGAGCGATGCAGAAAAGCCCTTGTGCCCAGAGCTCAACTTATTGATGGTTGATTTTGTGGATGAGGCTCAGCGCAACATCGGATGATGCTGCGCGGTTACCCTGTTAACGGCAGTGATGGAGGAATAGCCGCCAGCCACTGAATGCGAGAAACAGCCATCCGTGGCTGTTTTTTTTTACTGACTGCTAATTCGCCGTCGGTGCGGATCTATTGGTCGCGACTGCCAGTGAGACGCCCGCCGCCCGTAGCCGGGTTAATATGCTGAATAATAAAGCGCTTTTGGTATCGCTTACCATTCGTGGGCTAGGCACCAGGCCCGTGACACTGAGCACAATGCCGTCTGGGCTTAACTGGCTAAATTTTACCGAGGGTGCAGGTGTTGTGAGTATTGATTCGTGCTCTTCGTAGGTTTCAATCAGCAATGCGCGCGCCAGTTCAACATCTAAATCCAGCGGGAAGGTCAACGCGATGGTCACTACCCCTTGGGCATTGGCCATGGTGACATTGCGCACGTTCTGCGAAATCAATTGGGAGTTCGGCACGATAACGGTTGAGCGGTCACTGAGCTGGATTTCAGTGGCGCGAACATTGATGCGGCGAATATCACCCTCCACCCCACTGATGCTGATCAAATCCCCCACTTTAACCGGCCGTTCAGTCAGCAAAATAATCCCGGAAATAAAGTTCTTCACGATCTCCTGCAAGCCAAAACCGATACCGACCGATAGTGCACTAACAATCCAGGCTAACTTATTCCATTGGATGCCGAGCACTGATAACGTCAGTAGGATCACCAGCACGTAACCAATATTACTGAATAGGGTCACCGCAGAGGTTTTTATGCCGTTATCCATCTGGGTTTTGGGCAGGAATTCATTATTTAGCCAGCGGCGTGCCGCTTTTAAGATATAGAGCCCGATAAGCAGGCAAATAGCGGCATTCAATAAATTGGTTGGAACAATATTTAATTTTTCCAGCCCTTCACCGCTTAACAACTCCATGGCTTTTTGCAGCAACGAAATCGGGGTGGTAGAGCCAAAGGTGCCGTTGAGCAGGGCGATGATCGCCAGCAATATCAGGACCACTTTGCTGGTGGCGGATAATAAGGTCGCGGCTTGCGCTAAATGGCGATCGTCAATATTTAGCGATTGCTTAATGGCTTTACCGGCGCTGCTGGTGGGGGAAAAGAGGCTTTCCGCTGAATCAACGAACAGGTGGACTAATAAGTATAAGCAGGCAAGAACCAGACAACTCCACACCAGTTTGTAGCTTAAGAATTTCGCGAGCGCGATATAACCGACCAACAGTGACAATAATATGGCGATAGCCGTAATACCAATGGCGAAATGAATCAGCCCCGCTAAGGTGGAGTAAGCTTCCGGTTTTTCGCCATTGATAATCAGATTACGGCGCACCCGATTGGCCCGTAACGGAATAATCGCCGCAGTGAGTGCCATTAACAGAGCCGAGATGCCATTGCCAAAAATAGCCCCGGAGACGCTGATATTGATCATGTTATTCATCTGATCAATCGCGCCAAAAATCATGATACAGCTGGCTAAGAGCGGCGGGAACAGCTTCAGTGAGACGGCAACTTCATCGGCAATGGCGGGTAAACGCCATGAAGGGCGCTGGTTGGATAAAAATGCTCGCCCCAGACCCGCGACTAACGCCGAGAAGAACATCAGTTGAACAAAAGCCAGCGAAAAATCCATCACTACCTGTGATACATCCGGCGTGCGGGTAAAGGCCCGCGTAATGCATTGCGCCATCGTCACCGTAATCAGCACGGTCGATAAAGTGGTGGCCGACGCCATAAAACTGCGGCGTAGTGGGCCTTGCGGCAGACATTTGGTACAGAACCAGGCGGTCAGGAGATCGAGGGATTTAAAGCCAAATACGCCGATCAGCAGTGTCAGCAGCAGGTACATTGATGTACCAAGCCGCCACTCGGGTTCCCACGCAGCACTCCAGGCATCGCCAAGTTCTTGCATAAAATCTTTTAATCGTTGGTCATCATCGCTATTCGGATTGACAATCGGTGCCCAGAAATTGGTCCCCAGAATACTGCCGGAATTTAAGGCGATTTGTGATTTCAGGGCGGTACGTCGTAACGAGGTAATCTGGGTGGTCAGATTTTCTGCATTGGTTTTAATCGCCAGAGCCTGGTCATTCTGCCCCTCCAACTGCACTTTTCGGGTATTCAGTACCCGCCGCTGCTGGGCCACCACGGGGGTCTCTGCTAATGCACCAGCTGTTGGGGGCGGCCCTAACACATCCAGTTGCGCTTGCAGTTGTTCCCGCTTGGGCTTCAGATCGGCGAGTAGTATATCGGCATCACGAACCAGCGCTAATGCGGTTTCATTTAGCACACTGAGCTGATTATCGGAGGCGCTGACAGAGATACTCTGTTTCAGTTTATCGAGCTGTTTTTGCAAGTTAATTAGCTGCACCGACACCGCCGGTTTAGCCGGCTCTTCACTGCTGTCAGATGTGGCATCTGCGGCTGTGGCGGCAAAGGCCACTCCGGCTGTAGAGGTAAAAACTAGCGCGAGCAGCAGACAGATAAGCGGAGAGTATTGACGCGAAACAACGTACCCAATTTTTTTCATAAAACCGGTTAGCCCGAAAGTGAGTGCCACGATTATCCCAAGAATTTAGTGTAGACCCAGGGTCTGGCGGCCATTGTGGCATACAGAACCTATTCCTGAATAATCTTACTCTGATAATTACTTCTCTAAATCAAATGATAAAGATAATAATTCTCGTTGTAATTATCAGTTCTATTCAATAGATTATTCGCTGCACTGATGGACCCCCACGATATGTGGCGCGCAGGCAAGGGTATTTGCGATGCGGAAATAGCAATGGAAGCTAATTAATAACCCTCTCTTTTATCTGCTTAATTTTCTGGGGAAGATAACGATGCTCTCGGCTTTCATCATCAAGCGCTCTGCTGTTTTGTGTTCATTGGCGATATTTATTCCATTAGCGTCAGTTGCCGACGATACCATAGAAGTGACCGCTAAAGCGGGCCACGCGGCCGATTTACCCACCTCAGGTTACACCGCTACAACCACTAAAGGGGCAACGAAAACCGATCAGCCGTTAATTCTGACGGCACAGGCGGTTTCAGTGATTACTCGCCAGCAGATGGACGATCAAAATGTCGCCACAGTTAACCAGGCACTGAATTATACGCCGGGCGTTTTTACTAACTTCTCCGGTGGCGCGACCCGCTATGACACCATTGCCCTGCGCGGTTTTCACGGCGGTGATGTGAACAATACTTTCCTCGATGGTCTGCGCTTACTCAGTGATGGCGGCAGCTACAATGTGTTGCAGGTGGATCCCTGGTTCCTTGAGCGCATTGATGTGATAAAAGGCCCCTCTTCGGCGCTATATGGTCAGAGCATCCCCGGCGGTGTGGTGATGATGACATCCAAGCGCCCGCAATTTACCTCTGAAGGCCATTTCCGTCTGACAGGCGGTAATAATAATACACAATCTGCGGCATTTGATTATACCGATGCGATATCTGAGCATTGGGCATTTCGCCTCACAGGGATTAGTCGCAACAGTGACACCATGTATGACCATCAGCGCGAAGAGCGCTATGCGATCGCGCCGTCACTGCTATGGCAACCGGATGAAAATACCTCGTTGCTGCTGCGGGCTAACTTGCAAAAAGATCCCTCCGGTGGTTCCCACAGCTCAGTACCGGCGGATGGCAGCATCTACGGGCAGAAGTTGAGTCGTGGCTTCTTTGATGGCGAAAGTGACCGCAATGTATTTAAGCGCTGGCAACAAATTTATAGTTCTGAATTCTCACATAAATTCGATGATGTCTGGTCATTCCGCCAGAATGCCAGCTACACCCATTCCAATACTCAGTTGGAGCAGGTGTATCAAGGCGGTTGGAATAGTGATCGCACATTGATGAATCGTTACTACTCCGGTGAGGACTCCTCACTCAATGCCTTTGCCGTGGATAACCAACTGGAAGCGGATTTTGCCACTGCCGCTGTTGGCCATAAGGTGATGCTGGGCTTTGACTTCCAGAAGTTCAGCAATAATCTGCGCAGCGACAGTGCCTATGCCACCACTCTGAATCCTTACACTGGTGTGTCTGGCGGCAGCACGCTGTATCGCGACTATCTGCTGACCACTCCCGGCATCACCACCTCTTACCTAAACCGCCGCTATGAGCAGAGCGGGGTTTATCTGCAAGATGAGATGACGCTGGATAATTGGCACCTGAATCTATCTGGTCGCTACGACCGAATGAAAACAGAAAATAGTGATAAAACAGCGAATAGCAGTGATGAGCGCACCGATAATCACGCCAGCGGGCGCGCCGCCTTGCTCTATAGCTTTGATAGCGGCATCTCGCCATATGTCAGTTACAGCCAGGCCATCACGCCAAGTCTATTCCCGGATGCGCAGCAAAAATTACTGAAACCGATGACCAGCGAGCAGTATGAAGTGGGTATCAAATACCAGCCGCCGGGCAGCACGTCACTTTACTCCGCCGCCCTATATGACCTGACACAAAATGATGTGGCGAACCGCGCTGTGCCGGCCACCTATTATGTCCCCGCCGGTAGAGTGAACTCGCAAGGGCTGGAGTTGGAAGCCAGAAGCCAAATTAGCGATCGTTTAAGTGTGATCGCCGGCTATACCTATAACCGAGTTAAATTCAAAGATGCCATTGATGGTAATGATGGCAATACGCCAGTGTTAGCGCCATCAAATATGGCGTCGCTGTGGGCGCAATATGAGGCGGGGTATGGCATCAATGTCGGTGCCGGTATCCGTTACATTGGCAAACAGTGGGCTGATGATGCCAATACCTTGCGTGTACCTTCTTATACCCTGGGTGATGCCTCTGTTCGTGCGGATCTTGGCACCTGGGCGGCCACGCTGAAAGGCGCATTTATTCAATTGAATGTAAATAATATCGCAGATAAGAAATATATCGCCGCGTGCTATAACACCTCATATTGCTACTGGGGTGCTGAACGTTCTGTATTAGCAACAGTGGGTTACGATTTCTGATAAAAAATAGGGCTGGCCTCGACACGGGTATTGCGTCGGGGCCAGCCCATTCAGCTTGATGCCAATCATCTCTCCTCAGCGCCAAAACGGGCGGCTGTAATCCCGCTTGATATCTTCCCGCGTCAAGCCGATATCCCTTAATTGGTCTGAACTCAAGCGCGCCATCGTATTGGCTGTTTTGCGCCGCTCATTCCATTGATATCCGAATCTGTATGCTTTCAGCCATAACTGAATAATAATATTGCGGCGGCTCTTTGTTGCTCGCACGGCTGACGAGCAGCACTCATCTATTTGATTTTCAATTATATTATTCATTATTGACTCCCCGTCAGTAGGTGAGCCATTAGCATGATACTTTGGCAAGAAACATTACAGATGCAAATTTGGACTATTATTTCCATACAGATATGAGATATATGATCTGAATGGCGTAAATTTAGGCCATCTGTACTGGCCCACAATAATTTATCAGGTGATTTCGATGACACGTTACCAACAACTGGCTGATATTCTGAGCCAGCGAATTAAAGAAGGGCTGTATATCGCCGGGGAGCGCCTCCCTTCGGTCAGACTATTGAGTGACGAGCATGGAGTCAGCATCAGTACTGTGCAGCAGGCGTATCGGCAACTGGAAGAGTGCCTGCTTATTGAGGCGCGAGCAAAATCGGGTTACTTCGTGCGTTGCAGCTCCAACCTGCCTTCGTTGCCGGCGATATGCAGCCATGCACAACGGCCAGTAGAGATATCTCAGTGGGAGAACACGCTGGCGTTTCTGACCCGAGGCGATCAAGAGAGTGTCATTCATCTTGGGGTGGGTTCGCCTGATCTCTCCGGGCCGGGGCTAAAAATACTCAGCCGCCTTCTTAGCCGTATTAGTCTCCATCAGAGCGAAGAAGTGCTGGAATATGACAATATTTACGGTTCGCCAGTTTTACGTGAGCAGATTGCTCGGCTGATGTTGGACAGTGGCAATCATCAATCAGCAGATAACATCATCATCACCTCGGGGTGCCATGGGGCGCTGGCGGTGGCATTGGGATCGGTTTGTCAGCCCGGCGACATTATCGCCGTGGATTCCCCCTGTTTTCACGGTGCGATGCAAACCCTGAAAGGGATGGGCATGAAGGTGATTGAGATCCCGACTGATCCTATCTCGGGGATCAGCCTGGAAGCGTTAGAAATGGCGCTGGATCAATGGCCGATTAAGGCGGTTCAACTGACGCCGACCTGCAATAATCCGCTGGGCTACAATATGCCAGATGAGCGCAAAAAAGCCCTGCTGACCTTAGCCCAGCGCTACGACATCGCGATTATTGAAGACGATGTGTATGGCGCACTGGCGTATCAATATCCGCGTCCACCGACCATCGCCTCATTTGATGACGACGGGCGGGTGTTGCTGTGTAGCTCTTTCTCCAAGACCGTGGCACCGGGTTTACGTATTGGCTGGATTGCACCGGGGCGCTATTTAGATAAAGCGCTGCATATGAAATACATTTCTGCCGGACGAGTGGCCACATTACCGCAACTGGCGATGGCCGAGTTCATCAAGCAAGGGCACTACATGCAGCACTTGCGCCGGATGCGCCGTCAATATCAGCGTAACCGCGACATTATGACTGGTTGGGTCATGAAGTATTTCCCGCCGAGTACCTGCCTAAGCCGGCCAGAAGGTAGCTTTATGTTATGGGTGGAGCTGCCTCACGGATTTGATAGCCTGCGCCTTAATCGTTGTTTATTGCCGCTGGGCGTGCAGGTGGCGGCTGGGTCTATCAGTTCCGCGTCGGGGAAATATCGCAATTGTTTGCGGCTCAGCTACAGCAAGCCAATGACAGCAGAAATTGAGCGGGCGGTGCAAAAAGTGAGTAAGGCGATTTATGAATTGCTGGCAGAGGGTGACTCTATGGTGGCTGAGAAACAAAAGCAGCGATAAACTGGTTGAGGTTATTGACAAAGTTGTCTGAGCGGAGAGAACGGGTAGATCATCAAGACGCCGTAAATCCTTCCCTGGAGGCTCGAGCCGCGCCATCCCTGGCGTGGACGCTTGACTCTTCCACCCGTCCTCACCGTTCCAAATCGCGTCATCGGAGTTTGTCAGCAGTCTGAACCAGCGATAAGCTGGTTTCAATTTGGGATGCAAGGCAATTTATTGGCGCAGATAAATTTGCGGTAAGGCAGTTTCCGGATGGCGTGAAATTCCCAAATCTGCCTGATACCAGCGGGTCAGTGTTTCGGCATTGAGCACCTCCTCTGGCGTACCACATGCCACCAGTTCACCTTGCGCTAACAACAGAATGCGATCAGCGTATAACGCCGCCAGATTCAAATCGTGGAGCACACAGCAGACTGCCAGCGGCTCCTGATTGGTTAGTTGGCGTAACAGACGCAGTGTGTGCTGCTGATGATATAGATCCAATGCAGATGTCGGTTCATCCAGAAACAGCCAGCGCGGTGCCGGTTCTGGTTGCCACAACTGTGCCAGCACGCGAGCCAATTGCACCCGTTGCTGCTCGCCACCAGAGAGTGCGCGGTAATCACGTTGAGCTAGTGTCAGACAGTCCGTTTGCGCCATAACTTCTTGCAGCGCTTGACGGTTTTGCGCTTTGCCATAAGGTGTGCGGCCCATCTGAATCACTTCGCTGACACTAAAGGGAAACGCCAGATCACTGTATTGGCGCATCACCGCACGGGTACGGGCCAATGCCTGTGGCTGCCAGCTATTCAGGTTCCTGCCGAGTAACTGACACTCACCACCAGAGGGGGCCAGATAGCCGGTCAACAACCGCAGCAGGGTAGATTTACCCGCGCCATTTGGCCCGATAATCGCCACCATTTCACCGCTGGCAATTTGCAGCGAGACGTCATTAATCAGCCGCTGCCCCTGCACATGGTAGGAGAGGTGGTTCGCCTCCAATAACGCAGCAGGTGCTCTGGTCATATCAGCCTTAGCGATGTTCACCTTGGCTAAATTAATCTCCGCCATATCAGCCCCAGTTATATCAACCACTACGTTGCTCCCGCTGACGTAAAATCAGCCATAGAAAATAGGGGCCACCCAGCAAACTGGTGATCAAGCCGACGGGCATTTCCGCCGGTGCGACCAGGGTTCGAGCCAGGGTATCGGCGGTCAGTAATAAGCAAGCCCCACCCAGTGCGGCACCGGGCAGTAACCAACGGTGGTCAGCCCCGATACGCATACGGATAAGATGTGGCACCACCAGCCCGATAAAACCGATAACCCCGCTGACCGCCACCGCTGCACCGATCAGAATAGCGCTGAGTAGCAGTAAACGCAGTTTGGCTTGCCGCACATTGACCCCGAGGTAGTGCGCTTCTTCATCTCCGAGCTGCAACAGATTCAGTTGCCGCGCTTGCATTAATCCCAGCACACAAGCGGGCAGGATAAGTGATGCAGACACCATCAGGGTTGACCACTGTGCCTGACCCAAACTGCCCATGCTCCAGAGCGAGAACTGGCGTAATTGCTGATCATCACTGATATAGGTCAACACGCCGACGGCGGCACCGCACAAGGCGTTGATGGCGATACCGGCCAGCAGCAAACGGGATAAGTTGCCATGGCCCCAGCGGCTGAGGGTGAAGATAATAGCCGAGATGGCCAGACTGCCGATAAAGGCCCCCACCATATGGCTATAAAGCGCCAGTAGCGGTGGCAAGCTGAATGGCATGATGATAATCAACCCGACACACAGGGCGGCACCACTGCTGATACCCAATAAGCCCGGGTCAGCCAGCGGGTTACGAAATAGCCCTTGCATGATAGCGCCGGAGACGGCCAGCGCGCAGCCAACGACCACGGCTAACAGCACACGGGGCAGGCGGATGTTCAGCCAGATATGCCACATGGCATCATCTAATGAGGCATTCCACAGGGTGCGAAACGAGAGGGTCAATGCCCCCATATTGGCCGAGCCGAGCGCTAAGATAATCAGGATCATCAGCAAGATGCTTAGCATCAGACGCGGATGGACACGACTATTCATTGTGCTTGTTCCATGCCTTTGCGCAGTTGCGCCAGCACTTGTGGTGTTTCCAGACCAAAACCAAGTAACGCCATGTCATCAACGACCAACACTCGCTTATGCTTACCGGCTGGCGTCAGTGCCATACCGGGTAATTTCCAGATCCCCTCACTACCTCCCAAGGCTCTTACACCATCACTGGTGATCAGCAATAAGTCGGGTGCACTAGCGATAACACCTTCCTGAGAGAGTGGACGATAGCGACTGAAGCCTTGCATCGCATTACTGCCACCGGCAGCACGGATCATGGCATCTGCGGCGGTATTTTGACCTGCGGCCATTGGGGTTAGCCCACCGTGGCTCATGACAAACAGCACTTTGATCGGCAGTGGCGTGCTGCTCACTGCGGCTAACCGTTGCTGATAGTCTTTAATCAGTTGTTGCCCTTGCTCTGACTGATGAAGTGCCGCCGCGACCGCGCTAATCTTCGCCGTCACACTTTCTGGCGTCGTTTTTCCCGGTATGGTGACCACCTTCACACCACTATCAGCAACCTGTTTCAGGGCCAGTGAGGGCTGCGCCAGTTCGCTGACCAGTAGCATGGTTGGCTTCATCGCCAGAATGCCTTCGGCATTGAGCATACGCATGTAACCGACATCAGGCAGCTTCTGCACTGCCTGCGGTTGTAGACTGGTACTGTCACGGGCCACAATCTCGCCACCGGCACCCAGTGCGTAGGCTATCTCTGTTACATCACCACCAATGGTGACAATACGTTCTGCGGCCGACGTATTCGCAGCCGACGAATTTGCAGCTAACGTATTTAGCGGCAGAATACAGGCGCTCAGCGACAGAATGAAAGGGAGTGACAGTAGCCTTAGTCTCATGCGGCAATATCCTTATTGATCAGGCGAGCAATCTGTTCACGCCATTGATTTTGCTCTGGTTGCCCTTCAGTACGTTGACCATAAAGTTGAGCGAGTTGGGTGCCATCTTCGGCAAACAGCTCTAAACTGGTGACAAAACCGTCTTTGGTTGGCTTACGGGTGATCCAGCTTTCAGCAATGGCGGTTTCAATCAGATGCAGTGTAAACCGCTTGTTGAACACATTAATCCACTCTTGATGTGGGGTGACTTTTTCAATCACACCAGTGAAGATTTGTACACAGCCACGGTTGCCGACGAAAATCATGATTTCGTTCTGATCTTGCAGGGCAATATTGAGCAGTTGTGTCAGTGAGCTGTTGTCAACGCGGTAAGCCAGATCATCACCCACGGCGCGGAATGCTTGCTGACGGGTCAGGTTATTGCGTTTGAGCAACTGGAAGAACTGGTGCACGTCGGTCATGGCGCGCCATTCGGCATCTACCGTGGCATCATCGGCGGTAGGAGCGGTCACTTCAGGGGTGCTAAGAGGTTCTAGCTGCAATGCTGGGTTTTCAGTGCTGACGAATTTCGCCAGTAAGGCTTCCCATGCTGGCATGTCAGTTTGTTCAGTGACATACACTTTGTGTAACGCATCGCCCTGATGGTCGAAGAACTGAATACTGTGGCGGACACCGTGGCGGGTCTCTTCTGTCAGGGTAAATACGCTAGCCCACTGATTGAGGAACAGACGCAGATCCAAATCACGTGGATTGAGGATCAAACCAGCATGGCCATTCAGATGCTGGTTCTCGTAACGGCCCATTTGCTCATGCACGGCATAGGTGTTGCGGGTGATGGCTTTGACTTCACCGACCGCTTCCAATGCAGCCAGCAGTGTGCGGGCATCCGCCTGTAAACGCTTGGCATCGTGTCCGACGCGGCTATGGGTCAGTTCAGCTTCAGAAATACCCATCAGCGTGGCTAAATCGCGTGCGTACTTGCCTGGGTTATCTGCTTTGGCTTGTAAGTATTGTTCATATATTGATTTGCTCATTATAACTTCCTCATTCTATTGATTTTTTATATGCAGGTGACGGATTTAAATCATAACCCGGCAATACTATTTTTGGGTGTGCCGGGTTAATTTTAAGACTATTTTTTATTCCAATGAGTTACCACTGATAGCTCACGAAAAGTTTTGCATTGCGGCCATCCTGTGGCACGCCTTGTGGTGCGTAATACTCTTTGTCGAATGCATTACCCAGCACCACGGTGGTGGTCACGCCTTTCAACTGCTCCTGGCCTTTATAGCTGACATAGAAATCATTGACGCCATAACCGGCTTGCGGTGAGCCAGTGCTGGAAACCCGGCTAGAGCGATCAGCAAATGTCCCAATCCAGCCCACAGCGAAACCACTGTTAGCCACAGGGACGTCGATAGTGCCGGTGACGGTATCTGGATTAATGGAGTTCAGCCATTCATTGGTATTTTGGTTTTTACCACGGGTGCGGTTATAGGCCAGACCCAAGTTAAACCACTGAGTTTGGTAGCTCATGGTGGCATCCCAACCCCAGATTTTTGCCCGATCAATATTGGTTGAGTAGGTAGAGCAGGTTTTGCAATACAAACCACCCGGCCCGAATCCGAAGTCCATGGTGACACCGGTGTCGATATAGTCTTTAGCATTGGTATCGAAGTAGCTGGCTTTGAATTGCAGGTCATCCTCGGCCATCAACAGGTCGTTAAAGCGCAGGCCAAAGCCATACTCTTGCGTTTCGTTGGTTTCTGGTTTCAGGTTCGGATTGGGGACCCAATAGTTAGTCAGGGTGTTACCCATGATATTCATCGAGAAGTGTTTTGAGTCGTTGTACATCTCGCCCATGGTCGGAGCACGGAACGCCTGCGCGTAGGAGCCGAACAGCATTAACCAGTCGGTTGGCGTAATGCTGATTGCACCGCGTGATGACCACTTATCGGCTTCAACATCGGCGTAACCTTCGCTGCTGCCTTTGTAGTTGTCATAACGAGTACCCGCCAAAATAGAGACCGGCAGGTCGCGCAGGGTTATCTCATCTTGCAGCCAGCCGGAACTGAAGCGGATATCTGCCTGCGGGAAGCTTTCAGTCGCACCACTTGGTGTCTGCTCCTGTTTATAGGCCTCAGTGCCGTAAGTCAGCAAGTGTGATGCAAAGCTGTCGGTGAAGAGACGGGTGCGGTTTTCCAGCTTCCCGCCTTTGGTGGTCTGTTCGCGACCCTCCTCTGCTGAGCCTCGTGGCCGCGCATTGATCTCCACTTCGGAGTAGTAAACTTGCGCCGTGGCATTTAGCCACTCTTGATCCAGTGGCTGAATATTGTATTTGAGTTGGACGTCACGTTGGATAGTCGAACGATCTGTCATGACATTGCCGCTAGATGCCGCGCTGGTTTGCGGGTTTTTTGGCTCAAGTGCGCTGTTGTTGTAGTAGCGCAGGTTAGCGCTTAACGATTGAATCTGGTCAATGCGCCAGGTGCCTTTTGCCAGCACATTGCTGATGGTTTCATCATTGGGAGCATTAAAGCCGTCGCTCTGACGAATATTGCCGATATCGCGAGTCCCGAAGGAGAGAATGCCGTCGACATCATCGGTGCGGCCATAGGCACTGGCACCCAGACCAAAGCTGTGATCGCCGGTGGCGGCGGAGCTGTAAACGCGGTAACCGCTGTTTTGTCCGGGGAACAACAGATCAGCGGCATCGACAGTTTCGTAGGCGATAACCCCACCCAATGCACCACTGCCGTACAGCAGAGCGGATGGGCCACGCACCACTTCAACGCGCTTAACCAGCGCCGGATCGAGGAAAGTGGAGTTCAGGTGGCCGGTATCCGTGCCCTGACGAATGCCATCGACCAGCGTCAGTACACCATTCTTGCCGTAGCCGCGCAGTGTGACATCCTGACCATTGACGCGCCCGCTACCGGTGACCGTCAGCCCTGGAATATTGTGCAGCATATCCGCAGCGCTGGTGGCGGTTTCGCTGGTTGGCGTGTTGCCTTCAATCACTGTCACCATCATTGGCGCTTCAAAGCTGCTACGCTCGTTACCGGTTGCTGTCACCACCATGGTGTCGGTGCTGTGCTTTTTGCTACTGGTTTTAGCGGCGGTGGTTTGAGCTGTGGTGGTATCAGCAGTTTGCGCTGCTGTTGTCTCAGCGGCTTGAGCAGCAAAAGGCAGGGTGCAAGCGATTGCGAAACTGAGGGGGGACCAGCGGAAACGGTCGGAAGTGGAACGAGGCATGTCGGCAATTCTCCGTATTTTTTATGCAAATTTTTATATGCAAAAACAAATAGATAGATGCTGGCTGCCTTGATTGACTCATCTGGGTGGCTTGCATTATACCCTTCGTCCATGACGCACTAGCGGCGCGGATCCCGGATATATGTGATGTATATTATTTTGTGAGTATCAGTTTCCCTGCTTTGGTCTGGCGCAGTTGGTAGCTTTCGCCCTGATGGATGATAAAGGCCACTCCGTGCTCCCCCAGCAGTTGCTCGCTGGTGACGGACAGGGGTTTACTTGCCGTCGGATGCTCGACAGCAGCTTCGTCATTCAGCATTGGCGTTTTATTCAACTGTTTGTCCATATAACCAACAAGGTAATGATAATCGATATCAGTATGATAATTATTATCAATCATTGGCGGATGTTACATCAAGAAATATTTATTGTTAATTGATTTTTAATTTGCGAACTAATCCTGGCTCCACCAGAGCATAAGTTTGATGATATGTGGCGGTGTCCTCAATCATCTGGCTGAGGTGGAGTGGGGTTACCAGGCCATGGCTTGCGCCAAAAATTTACCAGGATTTCATGGCGTCTCCCCGGCAGTTTCAGTGGTGAGCTGTTGGGCCAATTGATGGAATGCGGCAAGGCCATCAGCGCGCAGTTGGCGATGTTCGTCACGGCCGATATAGACTTTTAGCATCACGTCACCTCGCTGATTGAAAAATTGCACCGACGCGGTTGCCATCCCCATAAATGGGCGCTCCAGCAGGACGATCGCCTGGCAGTTTTGCGCCCGGAGATGACCACTGAGACCCTGTTTTTCTCGCAGGTTAAAGTAGCCGTGACGATGAAAACCACTTGGGAGTGGGCCTTTGTGCTCCAGAATAATATCGGCGGTATGCACTAAGGTGGTGACATCGCCCCATTCGGTCATGCTGTCCCATATGCGGTCAAATTGGTCGCCATCGACCAATACTCGCTCCGGTAATGCGCGCACCACCTCAAGTGGGCTGACCTGATAATCCTGCGCAATTTGCTCCAGCGTGCCATCTGGTTGAGTGGACAGGAATTCCTTGAGTGATAGTGATGGTGTGCTCATGAGTGATTTTCCGTAGTGATAAGTGAAGGAATAAGCTGTTGCAGCGCTTGCATTATATTGCTGGCCCAAAAACGGCCGCTGTCGGTCAGCCGTAGGCAGAAAGTATTATCTTTCAACAGGTTGTTCTGGTGCCATTGAGCCAGCAAGGGCATTAAGGGATAGGGATTGGCAATCAGTTCGCTTAGATCCAAACGGCCCACTTCAATGCCACTTTGCAGTTTGGCGCGCCATGGGTGTTCACCACTGGCTTGCGTCATCATCATCAGCGGTTTTTGTCCGCTATCGATTAATCGATAGTAGTTATCCAGACTGCGATGCTGCATGTAGGCGTGCCCCTGCAAAGATCCACCGGCCCCGCTACCCAGCGCGAGGCAATCGGCCCCCTGCTTGATCAGCAGGTTGTACAGATTGCGTTCACGGGTGGTGCGCGCCCAGTGACTATTGCTCAGTTGATGCCAACCCGCCTGAGCAAGGCTATCGGCACCGCTACAGTAAAAGTCGCACTGCTGCGCCAGGGTGGGCAGCTCTATCCGATTATTTTCCACCGATTTCGCCAGTGGGGTGGTTGGCAGCAGATTAAGGGCATAGAGATCAATGCCATCCAGTGGCAGCTGGCGCACGATAGCCAAATCTTCCTGCCAGGTTTCGGGGGTTTGATGGGGTAAGCCGAACATCAAATCACAAACGACCGCTGCGCGATCACGGGCCGCCAGATCAGTCAGAAAGCGGATCGCTTGATCGCGATCAGCCTTGCGCCCCATGCGCTGACGAATACGAGTATTGAAGGTTTGCACACCCACCGAGAAGCGGTTGGCCCCCGCCTCTAAGCAGGCATCAATCCGCTCATCATCAAAATTAAAAATGCGCCCTTCAACGGTGATTTCACAGTCCGGTGCTAGCGGTAAGATTTTTCGTAACTCACTGATAATAATGTGTAATTGTTGTGAGGAAAGCGCGCTAGGTGTCCCCCCACCGAAGTAGATGGCATGGATCGGTCCCCCCTGCAGCAGCGGGCTGTTCGCCTCCATGCTCAGTTCACGCAGCAGATAATCGGTATAGCGCGCGGTGCTTTCGGGTTGCAGCGGGTTCTGATAAAAACCACAGAAAGTGCAGTGAGTGGCGCAGAAGGGAATGTGTAAGTACAGCAGACGTTTATTGCGGGGAAGTCTCTTTTGTAACAGTGATTGCCAGCTATCCTGGAGCGATTCTGCGGGGATTGGACGGCTGTCACGCCACGGCATTGTCGCCCATCGCTTGGGGAAGGGCAGTAGCCCCGGTTGTGCATGATAGGGTATCAGATCAATATTCATGGTAATCCCGCTAAGCTGTAGATGAGAAATTAAATGATAATCATAATCACTCAATCAATAGCTAAGGCCAGATGTGTTGATCTAAATCAGAAAAAAAGATGGGAAGTGTTCAAATCAGAGAGGATAGGACATAAGTCCAGCCGTTTGTCAGCAGTCTGAATCGAACGGAGTTCGATGGAGAGTCCAAACGACAAAAAGCAAAAAACCAGCTATTAAGCTGGTTTCTTTAGATATGGTGCCCGGACTCGGAATCGAACCAAGGACACGGGGATTTTCAATCCCCTGCTCTACCGACTGAGCTATCCGGGCAACGGGGCGCATTAAACCGTATTGGCCGCTGATCGTCAACGAATTTATAGCTTAAAACAGTTAAAATTGTATTGATCGCTCTCTTTTCAGACAGAAATCGGTGAAGTCCACCTAAATTGCCATCAAATTCTGTTTTGAGTCGCTAGCTCAGCGCACCATTTTTACGGCATTGCGCGACATCCAATACATCTTCCGCCAACTGTTTAGCCACTTCAACATCCTGTAGCTGGCGCTTAACTAGCAGTTTGCTTAGGCAACCTTCCAGTATCAGCTCCATCTGTTGTGCGACCATGCCCGCATCATCGGCATCCATCTCACGCAATAGCTCTTGCGTATAGTGCAGTGATGCTTGCTTTTGTTGTTCTGCCAACTGGTGGATCGGATGTTCATTATCGGGATAGAAACTGCACGCCGCAATAAACAGGCAGCCGGGGTAGCGCTGATTTTGCACTTGTTCACTGAGAGTTTGGTAGCGCGCCAAGAGCTTTTGTTTCGGCGATAAGGTTTCGTCTAACTGCAACTGACGCCGCCAGGTATCTATCTGCTGAGCATGGTAGCGCAGGCAGTCATAGAGTAATGCCTCGCGATCGGGCCAAAAACGGGTCAGATCACTGACTTCCACCGAGACCTCTTTTGCCAGCATCTCCAGCGTGGTATTTGCCAGTCCTTGTTGCTCTAACAGATTGAGCGCACTGCTTAATACTTGTTCACGTTGCACGTTGCTCTCCTCCACTTCGTCTCTGGCAAGTGTGGTTTACCGCACTCTATTGCGCAACGTAGTTTATCGCGCAATTGGTTCAACAGGGTAAACCACTCAACCGGGGTTGGCTCTATCCACCTGTTGACTCTGTACCTTATCACTACTGTGGCGTGATTTGACCAACTCTTTCGTGACTTATTGCTAGCACCCTAAGTGTGATGCCATTTTCAGCACGCCATAGTCTGTGAAGTAGTCCGCATTATATTGTGCATCTGCCTATAACCATTCACTAATAACTTATTATTCCTGTTCTTTTGCCCGATGGTTTATTGGAACGTGGTTTCTATAATGATTATCGTGAATTGTAGCGATACCGAATCGTACAGAAACAGGCGCAAGATTAAGCAACAAAATGCTTGCCGTGTGCGCTGGCAACCTGAATTGCATAACGTCCTGCATCGAGCCTTCGTTCAGACCGGGCGTTCTATCATAAGGATCGAAAATGAGTCTCCCAAATTATCCTAATCAGTTCCGCCGCAACCTACAGCAGGGGCAAACCCTTATCGGCTGTTGGAGTGCGCTGGCAAATCATATTTCAGCTGAAGTGCTGGGTTTGGCGGGTTTCGACTGGTTGGTATTGGACGGTGAACACGCCCCGAACGATGTCACGACATTTATTCCGCAGCTTATGGCGCTGAAAGGCAGCAACAGTGCTGCAGTGGTGCGCGCACCTTGCAATGAACCGATTATTATCAAGCGCTTATTGGATATCGGCTTCTACAACTTCCTGATCCCTTTCGTTGAGAGTGAAGAGGAGGCTATCCGTGCGGTGGCCTCAACCCGTTATCCGCCAGCAGGTATTCGCGGCGTTTCCGTGTCTCACCGCGGCAATAATTACGGCACCGTGCCGGACTACTTCGCCACCATCAACGACAACATTACCGTATTGGTGCAAATCGAAAGTCAGCTCGGGGTCGACAATCTGGATGCTATCGCCGCAGTGGATGGGGTGGATGGCATATTCGTCGGGCCGGGGGATCTCTCGGCTGCGCTGGGCTATTTGGGGCAACCTAACCACCCTGAAGTGCAAAAAGTGATCCGCCATATTTTTGACCGCGCAAAAGCACAAGGTAAGCCGAGCGGCATTCTGGCACCCGTTGATGCCGATGCCCGCCGTTATCTGGAGTGGGGCGCAACCTTTGTGGCTGTCGGCAGTGATTTGGGCATCTTCCGCAGTGCAACTCAGGCGCTGTGCGACAAATTTAAAAAATAGTGTTGGGCCTGTTTCAAACATTCAGCGTTGCCGTATTGACGGCCTTGCGACTTAAATTGAGGAGTAATAAATGAAAATCGGCTTTATTGGTTTAGGAATTATGGGAAAGCCAATGAGTAAAAATCTGCTGAAAGCAGGCTACTCATTAATTGTCCTTGATCGGGATGCTGCGGCACTGGATGAACTGCTTAGTGCAGGGGCAACTGCGGCGGCGACGCCAAAAGCGCTGGCGGCAGAGTGTGACATTATCATCACCATGCTACCTAACTCACCCCATGTGAAAGAGGTCGTCTTGGGTGAAAATGGGGTGATTGAAGGCGCCAGGCCGGGTGCTGTGTTGATTGATATGAGCTCGATTGCCCCTTTGGTCAGCCGTGAAATTAGCGAAGCACTGGCAGTAAAACAGGTGGCTATGTTAGATGCGCCGGTCAGTGGTGGCGAACCTAAAGCCATTGATGGCACCCTGTCGGTGATGGTCGGCGGCGATAAAGCGGTGTTCGACAAGTGCTTCGATATCATGAAAGCCATGGGCGGCTCAGTGGTGCATACCGGTGATATCGGTGCCGGTAATGTGACCAAATTGGCGAATCAAGTGGTGGTGGCGCTGAATATTGCGGCGATGTCTGAAGCGCTGGTATTGGCGACCAAGGCGGGCGTGGATCCCGATCTGGTCTTCCAGGCGATTCGCGGTGGGTTGGCGGGCAGTACTGTACTGGAAGCCAAAGCGCCGATGGTGATGGATCGCAACTTCAAACCGGGTTTCCGTATTGATTTGCATATCAAAGACTTGGCAAATGCCCTCGACACCTCCCACGGTGTAGGTGCGCAATTGCCATTGACTGCCGCCGTCATGGAGATGATGCAGGCACTGAAAGCGGATGGGTTGGGCGCTGCCGACCACAGTGCGCTGGCCTGCTATTACGAGAAATTGGCTAAAGTTGAAGTGACACGTTAATCAGTGGTGCCGGCACTTGCGGGTGTCGGCCATTGGGTAGCAAAACTATACTGATAAGCATCCCGATATCCTGAGCGGCTGGTTGATAAAGTCTGAGCCTGCGTGACGTCGGATAGCTCATGAGATTGAATCATTTATGAAAATAGTCATCGCCCCGGACTCTTATAAAGAAAGTTTATCCGCGCTAGAGGTTGCGGTGCAGATTGAAGCGGGTTTTCGCACCCAGTTTCCTGACGCGCAATATATCAAGTTGCCGGTTGCTGATGGTGGCGAAGGCACGGTAGAAGCCATGGTCGCGGCGACGACCGGTAGGATTATCAAGGTTGATGTGACCGGCCCGTTAGGTGATAACGTTGATGCTTTTTATGGCATCTCCGGTGATGAGCAGTGCGCATTTATTGAAATGGCCGCCGCCAGCGGGTTAGAGCTGGTGCCACTGGCGCAGCGCAATCCACTGAAAACCACCTCCTATGGCACGGGTGAATTGATTCTTCATGCGCTGAATCAGGGGGTGAAACATATCATCATCGGTATCGGTGGCAGCGCCACCAATGATGGCGGCGCGGGTATGGTGCAGGCGCTTGGGGTCAAACTGCTGAATAAGCAGGGTCAACAACTGGGTTTTGGTGGTGAGAAACTGGCTGAGCTGGATGTGATTGATATTACCGCCCTCGACCCACGTATTCAGCAGTGTCAAATCGATGTTGCCTGTGATGTCACCAATCCGCTGACGGGCAGTGAAGGGGCCTCGGCTATTTTTGGGCCACAGAAAGGCGCGACACCTGGCATGGTAACCTCCTTGGATGAGGGGCTGTTGCACTACGCCGGTGTGATTAAACGTTATTTGGATATTGACGTTGATCAAGTCGAAGGGGCCGGGGCCGGGGGTGGATTAGGTGCGGGGCTGCTCGCATTTTGTGGGGCGACCTTAAGCCCTGGCATCGATATTGTGACGGATGCCCTAGGTCTGGACGCACTGGTTCGGGACGCAACTTTTGTGATCACCGGCGAGGGGCGTATCGACAGCCAAACCATTCACGGCAAGGTGCCCATTGGCGTCGCCAGAGTTGCCAAGCGCTATAACAAACCGGTGATTGGTATTGCCGGCAGTCTGACAGATGATGTGGATGTGGTGTACGAGCATGGTCTGGATGCGGTATTTAGTGTGATCTACAGCATTTGCACCTTAGAGCAGGCGCTGGATAGTGCCGCCGATAATGTGTTCAGGGCCGCGCGGAACATTGCCGCGACACTGGCGATTGGCATGGCAGCGGGCAAAGACTAATTTTCTGTCGAGCAGGGCTGACCATCGATTGGCCCTGACCGCCGGAACGCTCAACATTTTCCCGCAACACCTCGCTTGCATTCGCCATTTTTGTGACCCTCACCGCAACTCTCTCTCTTTGTGATGTAAGTTGGGCATTTGTCCAATGTAATCCCCCATCAGGTCTCATATGCTGGTGCATCAGCCCAGATTGAGGCCCTCTCATGAGTGTATATAATCTTGACCCCCGGCTAGCCCAGGAGATAGTCACCCGTACCATGAAGATCATTGATACCAATATTAATGTGATGGATGGTAAAGGGCGGATCATTGGCAGCGGCGATGAAGAGCGCCTCGGCGAGCTGCATGAGGGGGCGCTATTGTCGCTCTCTCATGGCCGGATCGTCGATATTGATGAAGCTGTTGCTCGCCAACTACATGGCGTAAGGCCAGGGATCAACCTGCCGCTGCGCCTCGAGGGTGAGATAGTCGGCGTGATTGGTTTGACCGGCAATCCGGGCCAATTGCGCCAATATGGCGAACTGGTGTGTATGGCCGCAGAAATGATGATGGAGCAGGCGCGGTTAGTGCATTTGCTGGCGCAAGATAGCCGCCTGCGTGAAGAGCTGGTACTCAACCTAATCCGTACTGAAGAGATATCACCCGCGCTGATTGAATGGGCGCAGCGCCTTGGGGTCGATATCAATGAGCCGCGCGTGGTGGTGGTGGTAGATGTCGACAGCGGCCAGTTGAGTGTCGACAGCGCCATGTCAGAATTGCAGGAGCTACAAACCCTGCTGACGACGCCGGAGCGCAACAACCTGATTGCAATTGTGTCCCTGACCGAAATGGTGGTGCTGAAACCGGCGCTGAACAGCCATGGCCGCTGGGATGCCATCGACCACCGACGGCGGATGGAGTCGTTGCTCTCTCGCATGACGGAACGAGGCCGCCTGCGGGTGCGGCTCTCATTGGGGAACTTCTTTACCGGCTCCGGCAGCATTGCCCGCTCATACCGCACTGCCCGCACCACGATGGCGGTGGGCAAACAGCGGCTGCCGGAGCAGCGCAGCTACTACTATCAGGATCTGGTGCTGCCAGTTCTGCTGGACAGTTTGCGCGGCGGCTGGCAAGCCAATGAGTTGGCCCTGCCGTTAGCTAAATTGCGGGCCATGGACAGCAATGGCCTGCTGCGTCGCACTCTGGCCTGCTGGTTCCGCAACAACGTGCAACCAACTGCCACGGCAAAAGCGCTGTTTATTCACCGCAACACCCTCGAGTATCGGCTGAACCGTATTTCGGAGCTGACGGGGCTGGATTTGGCGAATTTCGATGATCGCCTATTGCTGTATGTGGCTTTGCAGTTGGGTGAGCAAGAATAGTGGCGTGAAGGGCGGAAAAACGGGGAGTGGAGCAAAAAAATGGCCGGATGAGTGACCCGGCCAGCTAGCGATGCGGAAAGTGTTAGGTCACCGGCGCTGGGTTAAACACCGCCAAGGCATTGCGCAGCCCCCATTGATCTGACCAGGTGCGTTTGCGGTCGCTGGCAATATCCAGAATTAATTCAAATAATTGCTGACCGACCTCTTCGATTGTTGCATCACCGGTAGCAATGGTTCCGGCATCAATATCCATCAAATCATGCCAGCGATTCGCCAGATCGGTGCGCGTTGCCATTTTGATCACCGGCACCGCCGCTAAACCATATGGTGTGCCGCGTCCGGTGGTAAACACCTGCACGGTAATGCCAGACGCCAGTTGCTGTGTACCGCAGACGAAATCACTGGCTGGCGTGGCAGCAAAGATCAACCCACGTTTGGTTGGGCGCTGGCCCGGAGAGAGCACTTCCGCAATGGCGCTGCGGCCCGATTTGGCAATTGAACCCAATGCTTTTTCAACCACGTTAGCCAGCCCGCCTTTTTTGTTGCCCGGCGAAGGGTTGGCGCTGCGGTCAGTTTTACCGGTTTCGAGATAGTCGTCGTACCATTTCATCTCTTCGAGCAGTCTTCTACCCACTTCTTGGTTAATGGCGCGTGGTGTTAACAGGTGGATGGCATCGCGCACTTCGGTCACTTCCGAAAACATGACGGTTGCCCCGCAGCGCACCAGCAAGTCAGAGGCGTAGCCCACCGCAGGGTTAGCGGTCACACCGGAGAAAGCATCGCTGCCGCCACACTGCATACCCACCACCAGATCAGAGGCCGGGCAGGTCTCGCGCTGGCGCAGGTTCAGGCGTTGCAGGTGCTTTTCAGCCACTTGCAGGATGTCATCAACCATGGAGCGGAAGCCAACGTGTTTCTCATCCTGTAGGCGCACAATATTGCTCTCATCCAGTGAGATAACCTGCACATCCGGCGTCCCTTCCAATAGACGCTCAGGTTGCAGTTTTTCACAACCCAGGCCCACCACCATCACTTCGCCGCCAAAATTGGGGTTGAGTGCCAGATTGTGAATGGTGCGAATGGGCACCACCGCTGCCGGTGCATTGATTGCCACACCGCAGCCATAGAGGTGATTTAGCGCGACCACGCCATCGACATTCGGGTATTTCGGCAGTAGCGTGCGCTCAATGATATTGACCACATAGTCCACAACGCCCGCCACGCAATGTACGCTGGTGGTAATAGCGAGCAGGTTTTTGGTGCCGACACTGCCGTCTGCGTTGCGGTAGCCCTCGAAGGTATAACCTTCCAGTGGCGGCAGCGGTTCGGGGACGGCGCTGGCAAGGGGCAAGGTTTCCAGCGCCGGTGCGGCAGGTAACTCGACCAGTGATTCATCTATCCAGCCACCACGGGCAATATCACGGACCGCCAAACCAATCACCTCAGCATAGCGAATAATCGCCCCGCCTTTAGGGATATCAACCAAGGCGACTTTATGGCCTTGCGGGATATGCTCAATCAGTTCGAGACCACATTTAAACCGGGTGCCAGCACAAAGCCCATTGTTATTAACTACAATGGCAACGTTATCCGCGTCCTGTACTTTAATATAAAGCGGGTTATCTACAGGAGTGTGACCAATGCTCATAATATTACCCTTATAATATTTATCTCGATAACATAACTGTTACTATTCTAACTGCTGCACTATTTTTCTTATTTTTATTCCATCAAGATGTTTTCAATTCCAGCCGTTTGATATCACCGACGATAAATAAGTAACAGAACATTGCCATAATGGCAGAGCAACCGACAAAGATTAACGCCGCATTAAAGGAGTGCAATTCTCTTACTAAGTAACCGATAACCAAAGGTGTGACGATGGAAGCAACATTACCAAATACGTTAAACAACCCCCCACACAGGCCGACAATCTCTTTTGGTGCGGTATCGGCAATCACCGGCCAACCCAAGGCACCGAAACCTTTACCGAAGAAGGCTAATGCCATCAGCGCTACAACCACAAAGTCGCTGTCGACGTAGTTACACAGAATAATACTTGAGGCTAATAACATGCCTAAAACGATAGGTAATTTACGTGCAAAGGTGAGTGAGTGACCGCGCTTAATCAGTGAGTCAGAGAATACGCCGCCTAATACACCACCGGCAAACCCACACAAGGCGGGAACAGATGCGACCATCCCCACTTTTAGAATAGACATCCCTTTATCTTGCACCAGATAAATAGGGAACCACGTTAGGAAGAACCAGGTGATGGTATTAATGAAGTACTGCCCAAAGAATACGCCTAACATCATTCGACTGGATAACAATTGCTTCATATAATCTAATTTAGGGCCACTTTTATGACCATCTGGTTTCTTGTGATCCATATCAACAACGGCACCGCCTTGTTTTATGTATTCAAGCTCAGAAGCAGACATGTCAGGGTGATCGGTTGGGTTATGAATAAACTTAACCCAGGCAATGGTTAATACAAAACCTAATCCACCCATGACGGTAAATACATGCTGCCAGCCCCAGGCAAAGGTTAAATAACCTAGCAGTGGAGAGAATATCGCTAGCGAGAAGTATTGTGCGGAGTTAAATATTGCTGATGCTGTGCCCCTCTCTTTCGTCGGGAACCAGGCCGCAACAATTCTGGCATTAGCCGGGAAGGAGGGAGCCTCAGAAAAACCCAACATAAAGCGCATGATAAACATGGAGATAGCGGCATAGGCTATCGGGAACATGTCAACAAAGCCTTGCGTAAAGGTGAACAGTGACCAGAAGAACAAACTGTAGGTGTAGACCCGTTTGGAGCCGTAGCGGTCTAGCAGCCAGCCACCGGGTATTTGCATCAACAGGTAAGCCCAACCGAATGCAGAGAAAATATACCCCATGGCAACCGCATCTAATTGTAGCTCTTTTGCCACTTCAGTGCCCGCAATCGATAATGTTGCCCGGTCAGCATAGTTAATTGCAGTCACAATAAAGATAATTAATAATATTATATATCGGACGTTAGTCCGTTTTTCAGGTACAGCGGCTTCCAGACTCATTTTTATACCCTCTATAAATCATTTTTTAAGGTTTCCGCATTTAAATTCGTTATGAATAAGGTGCAGTAACCTATTTTTTATTTGGTGTTATATAACTGCAAAATTCAACTCTCAAAAATGTCTTCGTTAGCGCTATAGACATTATATGGATAAGGGCAATCAATCGCATTGTGCATCGGCCCAAAAAAATGCGGGTAAATTATTTAATTGTTGTGTGGCTGTACAGCTCAATGGGGTTAACATCACAATTAATCTTGATTTAAATAAAATGAGGTTGAATTCTAAAATTAATGTGATCTGGATCGATCTTTAAGGAGGAGTGATTAAGGGAATAATTAATTTATCAATTGGCACTAAACAAATTAATTCTCTTTATAATGGGGGGTTAGTGGGTTAATTCCCTGTTTTGAATATTCTCCTCCCCAATTTAATACTTTTTCACTTTGTGCATTTGCCTGGTTAATTAGACAAAAATATCGGCAATAGCACGATTCTTTTGCATCAAAAATTAATTGTAATAACACAATATCATAGCCGCTATGTTTGTATGGTTAATGAATTGATAGAGTTGTGACGAGTTGTTGCAAATAATAATTATTTATCCAGCAATGGCATGACTTCTGGGAAGAAATAAGATGAATCCATTTATAGTTGCTGACGCCGAAAGCTGTATTGGTTGTCGGAGTTGTGAAGTTGCTTGTGTGGTGGCACATCATGAGGGCAAATTCCCTGAGAAGCCTGAATACTTCACGCCACGGCTTAAGGTATTTAAAAGCCAGCAACTCTTTAATGACACACTCAGTGCGACGGCGGTTTTTTGCCATCACTGTGAAGATGCCCCCTGTGCCAGCACTTGCCCCAATGGGGCCATTGTTGAGATGAATAACAGCGTTCAGGTTATTCAGGAAAAATGTATTGGCTGTAAACCTGCATGATCGCCTGCCCATTTGGCATGATGACGGTGGTGACGGAGACTGTCCAGCCGGCCAGCCATCGTCTGGCCGATGCTTATTTGCGCACTGAAGCGCAGAAATGCGACCTCTGTGTTGACCTGCCGGATGGCCAGCCTGTATCAAAACTTGCCCAACTCAGGCGCTGACACTGGTTGATCAGCATTATCTGCTGAACCATCAGCGGCGGATCCACGAAGCGGCAGAATTATCCCATCAAACCAGTAGTTTGCCGGAGATTTGTGGCCGCGTATGCCCACAAGATCGTCTGTGTGAGCAGGCTTGCACACTGAATGACCACGACGGGGCGGTCACCATTGGTCAGATTGAGCGACATATCACGGAAACCGCACTGGCAACGGGCTGGCGGCCCAATATGTCGCAAGTTAAACCGACAGGTAAACGGGTGGCGATCATTGGTGCTGGGCCGGCGGGCTTAGGCTGCGCGGATATTCTGGTGCGCAATGGCATCACGCCTGTGGTGTTTGATCGCTATCCCGAAATCGGCGGCTTACTGACCTTTGGTATCCCCGCGTTCAAACTGGAAAAAGGGGTGATGAGCTGTCGGCGCGAGATCTTCAGCGAGATGGGGGTTGAGTTTTGTCTGAATACCGAAATTGGCCGCGATATCACCATGGAGAGCCTGCTCAGTGATTTTGATGCGCTTTTCCTTGGTGTCGGCACTTACCGTTCGATGCACTCTGGATTGGAAAACGAAGATGCTTCAGGGGTTTACGATGCATTGCCATTCCTGATTGGTAATACCCAACATCTGATGGGTTATTCCGCCAGCAGCGCTCACCCTTATGTCAGTATGGAAAACCAGCGGGTGGTGGTGTTAGGCGGCGGCGATACGGCGATGGATTGTGTGCGCACCTCGCTGCGCCATCGGGCTGCTAATGTCATTTGCGCCTATCGTCGCGATGAAAAGAGCATGCCCGGCTCCAAACGCGAGGTCAAAAATGCCCGCGAGGAGGGGGCGGAATTTATGTTCAATCTCCAGCCGCAACGGATTGAAGTGGATGAGCAGGGGCAGGTGACGGGCATCAAAATGGTGCGAACCGAAATGGGGCAGGTTGATGCCAAGGGGCGGCGGCAAGCCCAGCCAATCGCCGGTTCCGAACATATCATTCCTGCCGATGCGGTGGTTATGGCATTTGGTTTCAGCCCGCATCGTATGTCGTGGCTGGCCGAGCACAATGTCGTGCTGGATAAACAGGGGCGAGTAGTTGCGCCGACCATCTCCGGTTATCCCTATCAAACCAGCAATCCCAAGATCTTCGCCGGTGGTGATATCGTGCGCGGTGCTGACCTGATAGTGACCGCGATTGCCGAGGGGCGCAAAGCGGCCGAAAGCATCGCTTATTACCTTAATGTTTTGTAGCCGCTAAGCTGAATGAAGTTACTGCCGCTGGTTTTTTAAA
The DNA here is from genome assembly GCF_963892745.1 of Yersinia sp. Marseille-Q3913. Classification (NCBI taxonomy): domain Bacteria; kingdom Pseudomonadati; phylum Pseudomonadota; class Gammaproteobacteria; order Enterobacterales; family Yersiniaceae; genus Yersinia; species Yersinia sp. Marseille-Q3913. The sequence continues at coordinate 71,507 of NZ_CAWQAF010000009.1, forward strand.
TGCTGCAAGAATTCAGCAGCATCCATAAAGCCGGTCACTCTGGCGGCGGTTACCTCGTTCCCCTGTGCATCGAAAAACAGGATGGTCGGGAGGCCCAATACATTCAGTTTTTTCAACATCGCCGCATGTTCGGCGCTGTTAGCAGTCACATCGGCCTGAATAAGCACGGTATCGGCTAACTGGCGCTGTACCTGTTTATCACTGAAGGTGTATTTTTCAAACTCTTTGCAGGCGACGCACCAGTCGGCGTACAGATCCAGCATCACCGGCTTGCCCTGTGCCTGGGCCAGTGCGGCTTGCAACTGCGGTAAATTGGCGACGGGATTAAACGCCAAGTGGGTAATTTCACTCTGCGATCTGTGGTCGTTAAAGGCCCAATCCTGTAGCGGACGGGCGGCGATTAGCAGAGCCGTCAGCAGCAATAGCTGGCAAGCCCGCGCCCAACCAGAGTGCGCTTTCAGGCTAAGAACAAAGGCCCAGCCGAAGAAGGCGACGGCCAGTAGGCTCCATAAGCGCAAGCCCCAAACATCCCCTAGCACCCTTTCGAGTAAGAAGACCGGCAGTGCCAGAATGACGAAACCGAAAGCTTCTTTGACATACTGCATCCACGGGCCGCTGCGGGGGATCAGCTTGTTGCCGAACAGTGTCACAATCACCAGCGGAATACCCATCCCCAATGCATACAAATAGAGCGTGCCGCCACCGGCCAGCATATTACCGCTTTGTGCGATATACAGCAGGATGGCGCTGAGCGGGGCGGTAGTGCATGGCGAACAAATCAGGCCCGCCAGTGCACCCATAGCAAAAACACCCGCCAGTGAACCGCCGCGTTGGCTGCTGCTCCACTGTACCAGGCGGGTTTGCAGTGACGAGGGCAGTTGCAGCGAATAGAGACCAAACATCGATAGCGCCAGCAGCACGAACAGCGCCGATAACCCAATCAACACATAGGGGTGCTGTAGCGCGGCCTGGAACTGTAACCCCGCCGCGGCGACTACCAAGCCGAGCAAGGTGTAGGTCAGCGCCATCCCCTGCACATAAATCACCGCCAACAGCAATATCCGCCGCTGGCTATGGGGCTTCTCACGGCCAAGAATGATGGCTGAAATCAGGGGGTACATTGGTAACACGCAGGGGGTAAAGGCGATGCCGATACCAATCAACAGTGCCCACAATGGCGAGAAGGGCAGCTCAGCCGGAGCCGGAGTCAGATCATTTGTAGCAGGTGCAGTGGCTGCGGTCGCGGGTGCAGGGGTTGCTGCGGCGAGAACCGCTGCCAGCGGCACGACTCGTGTTTCCGGCGGATAGCAGAAGCCCGCTTCGGCACAGCCCTGATAGGTCACACTAACACTCGCGCCATCACCCGCCTGCGTAATGGGGATTTTTAGTGCTAATTGCTGCTTGAAAATTGCCACTTCACCATAAAATTCATCATGATGCGCGATACCTTCCGGCAGGGTGAACGCGCCAAGAGTGGCGTTTTGCGGCACAATTTTAATTTGCTGGCGATACAGATAGTAGTCGGGGTGAATCTGCCAACTCAGTGTGAGCTGGCCGCCCTGCTGACGAAAATCAAAGGCAAACGCTTGATCTACCGGAATAAATCGGCTCTGGCTGCTTTTTTGGCCAAAAGCGGCATTTTCACCAAACAGTGAAGCCTGTGCGCTGTGCGGCGCGAGTAAAATGCTGCACAGCAGCAGAATCAGAGTAAGGAAGCGTTGAGCCATGACAGGTAATCTTTATCTCCGTCCCGTACCGGTAACACCAGTAGTTCCGGCGTTTGGTAGGGGTGATGCTGTTTGATAAAACTGAGAAGTGCGTGTTGATGAGCCACATTGCTTTTGAACAATAGCTGGACTTCATACTCTTGCTGGAGCTTGCCTTCCCAGTAGTAAATCGAGGTCGCACCTGGCAACAATGTCGCACAGGCGGCCAGTTTTTCCCCCAGAACCTGCGCGGCTAAATCTTGGGCGCTGGCTTCATCAGGGGCGGTGCACAATACCACAATTGCATCACAAATAGTTGCATCACAATCAGACATCTTAACCTCGTGGGTTGTGTGACTTAGATGAAGAAGTGAACACTATAGCGCGAGCAGGGGCAGGTCAGAAGATGATTTATGTCACGGTGGGATAGGGCCGAGAAAACAGGGCGCATGACGCGCCCCATTGATAGTGGACAAATTACAGAACCAAACCGCCCATCACGAAGCCGAAACAGACGGCCAGTGCTACCCCGATGGTGCCTGGGATGAAGAACGGATGGTTAAACACGAAGCGACCAATACGGGTGGTGCCGGTGTCATCCATTTGTACCGCGGCGACCAGTGTTGGGTAGGTCGGTAGAATGAACAGACCGGAAACCGCTGCGAAAGATGCAATGGCTGCCAGTGGTGAAACGTTTAGCGCCATTGCCATTGGCATCAATGCCTTGGCAGTTGCCGCCTGAGAGTAAAGCAGTGCTGAACAGAAGAAGAAGATAACCGCCAGCAACCATGAGTGAGCTTGAATCAAGCTACCCGCAGTCTCTTTAATCCACTCCAGATTGTGCTGCACAAAGGTATCACCTAACCAGGCTACACCGAGGATACAGATACAGGCACTCATACCGGCTTTGAAAGTACTGGAATTCAGGATTGAATCGGTATCAACCGAGCAGACCAGCGTGGTGATGGTCGCCACACTCAGCATGATGATCAGGATAGCATTGGTGGTGTTCATCAGCGGTGTTGCCACCAGACCGACACTTGGGCTGTTGATGATGGCATAAGCCACAACACACAATACGCCCGCCAGGAACAGCAGCACCGAGGTTTTAGCCCGTGGTTTGATCACTTTTACTGTGTCGCCACGTAACGTCACCAAGCCCTCTTCCAAACGTTTCAGATAGATAGGGTCATCTGACAGTTTGGAGTTAAAGCATAAGGAGACGATAAACGACATCACCAGCACGGCACATAAGGTGGATGGAATGACGATCATCAGCAGATGTAAGTAGCTGACGCCGTGGCCTTCCATGACTGAGGACATATAGACCACTGCCGCAGAAATCGGTGATGCGGTGATGGCGATTTGCGCGGAAACCACTGCGGTAGAGAGCGGACGGCAAGGTTTGATGCCTTGTTCTTTCGCCACTTCTGCAATCACCGGCAGGGCGGATAGAGAGATGTTACCAGTCCCGGCAAAAATGGTCAGAAAATAGGTGACCAGTGGTGCAAGGATAGTGATGTGTTTTGGGTTCTTGCGCAGTAACTTTTCAGTTTGCTGCACCAGATAATCCATACCGCCTGCGACCTGCATCGCAGAGATTGCAGCAATAACGGCCATGATGATTGAAATAACGTCGAAGGGAATGCTGCCGGGTTTGACGCCAATAATCGCCAATACCAGAACACCAATCCCACCCGCAAAGCCGATACCGATACCGCCTAACCTGGCCCCTAAAAAAATGGCCAGCAGAACGATGACTAATTCTACGGCTATCATAGTGTTTACTCCTTGATCCAAATGAAAAATTAAAGTTAAAAAATTGTATTTGCCAGAAAGTAAAAAGGCACGCTGTCCAGAGGAGCATGCGTGCCTTATCGGGCTACCGGATGATTATTTTATTGTTCATTTTCATCGGTATAACGTTTCGCTTTATAGGCCGGATGCATCAGGTTCTCAACAGAGAAAATGTCGTCCAGCTCGGCTTCAGTTAATAAGCCGCGTTCCAGAACCACTTCCCGTACATTTTTACCGGTTTCCGCACAGATTTTGCCCACAATGTCACCGTTATGGTGGCCAATGAATGGGTTGAGATAGGTGACGATACCGATGGAGTTAAAGACGTAACGCTCGCAAACCTCTTTGTTGGCAGTAATGCCGTTAATGCATTTTTCCAACAGGTTGTAACAAGCATTTGTCAGGATATGGATGGACTCAAACATTGCCTGGCCAATCACTGGCTCCATGACGTTCAACTGGAGCTGACCTGCTTCGGCCGCCATAGTAATGCAAGTGTCGTTACCAATCACCTTAAAACAGACCTGGTTAACCACTTCTGGAATCACCGGATTCACTTTAGCTGGCATGATTGAAGAGCCGGCCTGCAACTCAGGCAGGTTTATCTCATTCAAACCAGTACGTGGACCTGATGACAGCAGACGTAAGTCATTACAGATTTTTGACATCTTAACGGCCAGACGTTTCAGGGCACTATGCACCATCACATAAGCGCCGCAGTCGGAGGTCGCTTCAATCAAATCCTCTGCTGGAATACATGGCAAGCCACTGATTTCAGAAAGTTTTTTAATTGCCAGCTCGGAGTAACCCTCTGGTGTATTTAGCGCAGTACCGATAGCGGTAGCACCTAGGTTAACTTCCAGTAACAACTCTGCGGTGCGTTGCAGGTTTTTAGTCTCTTCGTTCAGCAGCACCTGGAAAGCACGGAACTCCTGACCCAGCGTCATTGGTACAGCATCCTGTAACTGGGTGCGCCCCATTTTCAGAATTTTCTCGAATTCTTTAGATTTTCTACCGAAACCTTCGCCTAATTCATTGATCGCGTCGATCAACTTCATAATGGAGGCGTAGACCGCAATGCGGAAGCCGGTTGGGTAGGCATCGTTGGTGGACTGACATTTGTTCAGATGGTCGTTAGGGTTAAGGTATTGATACTCCCCCTTCTGGTGACCCATCAGTTCCAGACCGATATTGGCCAGAACTTCGTTGGTATTCATGTTTAACGAGGTACCGGCGCCGCCTTGGAACACGTCTACCGGGAACTGATCCATACATTTCCCTTTATCCAGAACTTCGTCACATGCCTGAATAATGATGTCAGCAATCTTACGCGGGATAGTGTGCAGCTCTTTGTTCGCCATTGCCGCCGCTTTTTTAACCATAACCATGCCGCGAACAAATTCCGGAACATCACTGATTTTGCTATTACTGATATAGAAGTTTTCAATCGCACGCAGGGTATGAACACCGTAGTAAGCCTCTGCGGGGACTTCTCGTGTACCTAACAGGTCTTCTTCAATACGAATGTTATTTGACATGAGAACCTTCTCTAATGTGCTGTCTTGTTTTGTATTTGTTAACTAAATTATACCGCCGTGGACGCAATATGATGCCGTGTTGAACCTTTCGTGCGGAAAGATTAACCATTCATCTTATTGCTAACAGGATCATATGCTGCTTAGTAATAAAAAGCCTTGAACTAGGATCACTATATGGTCGTAATTAATTGAGATGATCTGATATCTGTGATTTCACTCACAGTTAGACTAATTAGTAATAAAAGTATCTCCTCAGCTTGAAAAGCTTGTCAACAACCACCACTTCATTGAAGTCAACCCAGATTGAAGGGGGAGCTGACGTCTAAATTCGCAACTAAGGGGAAGTAAGGGCGAGTCAGCACCAGTTGGGTTAAGGTTTTCATGGTATCTGTCAGGCAGGGTGACCTGATGAGGGGTACTGAATGATTGGAATAAGGAGAACGCGGTGCGTTGGTTACCGTTAGCGCTGATATTTTTATTGGCATACATAGAAATATCGATATTTATCAAGGTCGCAGCTGTATTAGGTGTCTTAGTGACCCTGCTGCTGGTGATCCTTAGCTCCTGCGTGGGGATATCTCTGGTGCGCAACCAAGGGATCAAAACCTTTATGCAGATGCAGCAAAAACTGGCTGCCGGTGAAAGCCCGGCGGCAGAAATGGTCAAGAGTGTTTCGCTGATTTTAGCTGGCTTCTTGTTACTGATCCCCGGCTTCTTCACCGATTTCCTCGGCTTGCTGCTGCTATTACCACCGATTCAAAAATCGTTGACGCTAAAATTGATGCCACATCTGAACATTTATCGTGGCGGCGGCTTTGGTACAGGTAGCGGCCCAATGGGTGGCGGAAATACCTTTGACGGCGAGTTTCAGCGTAAAACCGATGATCGCTACACCGTAGAGCATCGCCCGGATGAGGATGATAAATCTACAGATAATCGTTTTAAAGATGATAGGTAAGTAGCAGGTTATCGCTAATAGTTTGTTTATTAAATATAAAGTTACCATGTTAATGACAGGTTTTTCTTGAGGGGTAGGGGGGATGAAGTGGATAAAACAATCCACTTTCAGGCGAGAAAAAAATGAAATTTTTTTTGTCCTCTCCCTTGAAGCGATAAGAGATCGCCCCCATTAAGAAAGCCACGGTATCGGTTATGAAGGCAGACCGATATTAATCCTAAATCTGATACGGACCTTCTCATAGGAGAGCTATCAATGAAAATTCGTCCATTGCATGACCGCGTTATCGTCAAGCGCAAAGAAGTTGAATCCAAATCTGCTGGCGGCATCGTTCTGACTGGCACTGCAGCGGGTAAATCTACCCGTGGTGAAGTTCTGGCAGTCGGCAATGGTCGCATCCTGGATAACGGTGAGATCAAGCCGCTGGATGTGAAAGTAGGCGACATCGTTATTTTCAACGATGGTTATGGCGTGAAGTCAGAAAAGATCGACCATGAAGAAGTGTTGATCATGTCCGAAAGCGACATCCTGGCAATTGTTGAAGCGTAATCACGCTCTCTAATCTTCTGAACTGAACGAGTTAAGGGAAATACCAATGGCAGCTAAAGACGTAAAATTCGGTAACGACGCACGCATCAAAATGCTACGCGGCGTAAACATCCTTGCTGATGCAGTGAAAGTGACCCTAGGCCCGAAAGGCCGTAACGTAGTTCTGGATAAGTCTTTCGGCTCTCCAACTATCACCAAAGACGGTGTATCAGTTGCACGTGAGATCGAACTGGAAGACAAGTTCGAGAACATGGGCGCACAGATGGTTAAAGAAGTTGCCTCTAAAGCGAATGACGCGGCGGGTGACGGTACTACTACTGCAACTGTATTAGCTCAATCCATTATCACTGAAGGTCTGAAAGCAGTTGCGGCCGGCATGAACCCAATGGACCTGAAGCGCGGTATCGACAAAGCAGTTATCGCTGCAGTTGAAGAACTGAAAAAACTGTCTGTACCTTGCTCTGATTCTAAAGCTATCGCTCAGGTAGGCACCATCTCGGCGAACTCTGACTCAACCGTGGGTGAGCTGATTGCACAGGCGATGGAAAAAGTAGGTAAAGAAGGCGTTATCACCGTTGAAGAGGGCTCTGGCCTGCAAGACGAACTGGACGTTGTAGAAGGTATGCAGTTCGATCGTGGCTACCTGTCTCCTTACTTCATCAATAAACCAGAAACGGGTTCGATTGAGCTTGAAAGCCCATTCATCCTGTTGGCTGACAAGAAAATCTCTAATATCCGTGAAATGCTGCCAGTACTGGAAGCAGTAGCGAAAGCGGGTAAACCACTGCTGATCATTGCAGAAGACGTTGAAGGCGAAGCGTTGGCGACTCTGGTTGTTAACACCATGCGCGGTATCGTGAAAGTGGCTGCTGTTAAAGCACCTGGTTTCGGCGATCGTCGTAAAGCTATGCTGCAAGACATCGCAACTCTGACTGGCGGTACTGTTATCTCTGAAGAGATCGGTCTGGAACTGGAAAAAACCACTCTGGAAGATCTGGGTCAGGCAAAACGTGTTGTTATCAACAAAGACACTACCATCATCATCGATGGCGTAGGCGACGAAGCCGCAATTCAGGGCCGTGTTACTCAGATCCGTCAGCAAATTGAAGATGCGACTTCTGACTACGACAAAGAAAAACTGCAAGAGCGTGTTGCTAAACTGGCTGGCGGCGTTGCCGTTATCAAAGTGGGCGCCGCAACTGAAGTTGAAATGAAAGAGAAGAAAGCACGCGTTGAAGATGCTCTGCACGCAACCCGTGCCGCAGTAGAAGAAGGCGTTGTTGCTGGTGGTGGTGTTGCACTGATTCGTGCGGCATCTGCTATCACTGCTTCTGGCCTGAAAGGCGACAACGAAGACCAGAACGTAGGTATCAAAGTTGCTCTGCGTGCGATGGAATCTCCACTGCGTCAGATCGTGGTTAACGCCGGTGAAGAAGCCTCAGTTATCGCGAACAACGTTAAAGCGGGTTCAGGTAGCTACGGTTACAACGCATACAGCGAAGAGTACGGCGACATGATCGCGATGGGTATCTTGGATCCAACCAAAGTGACTCGTTCTGCTCTGCAGTACGCAGCCTCTATTGCTGGTCTGATGATCACCACCGAGTGCATGATCACTGACCTGCCACGTGATGACAAAGGCGGTGATATGGGCGCTGGCGGCATGGGTGGTATGGGCGGCATGGGCGGCATGATGTAATGCTCCCAATCTTTTGGTTGCCGTTTAGATAACGGTAACGGAAGGTAAAGCTGTTGATAAAAGCGAGTGGGGTGACCTGCTCGCTTTTATTTTATTCATGATAACTAAATCTGCTATTTCCAAACCTGTCATAACCCCGCCCTAATAGAGCATCATACTCGGTCTTTTCTGATTCAAATTTTGCAACCTTACGCCCTAAAAGCGGTTTTATTTTATTCCGTGCGATGATTGCAGGACTTTATTTAGCTTCTGCGCTAATTTAATGTGTAAACTATTGGCTATCAGTCTCGATATTGGGTATCTGGATAATTTCGGCAACGGATGCCTAAGCGGCGGCGGTGCTTTCTGGTAATCTTTAGCGTGATTCTCAACTTAGAATGGGGAAAAAAATGCGGATTAAAGTGTTACTTGGTCTTTCAGCAGCGTTGTTGCTGGCAGGCTGTAGCTCCACAAACCAATTGAGTTCGGCAGGCGAGCAAGTGAAGTTCTCCGATACCAAACCGGGTAGTGAATGTCAGTTGGTCGGTCAGGTAACTGGGGTTCAGAGCAACTGGCTATCAGGTGGCGGCGGTGAAAGCAGCTCTATGCGTGGTGCAGCAAATGACCTGCGTAATAAAGCAGCGGCCATGGGGGGTAACGTAATTTATGGTGCAACCAGCCCGAGCGAAACCTTCTTATCAAGCTTTGCGCCACTAGACAGCAAAATGGTTGGCGAAGTTTATAAGTGCCCTTGATAGCTTAAGCTTAGGTATTAGTTGAAACCAAGGGATGCCATGGCATCCCTTGGTTGTTCGGTTACTCACTCTGCATTAATCGCAGATCCAGTGGTGTTTTACTGGGTTGCCCGCCGATTTCTCGTGCCAGGCGTGGGACCAAATAACCAGATACACGGCTGAGTAAGCCTTTCATTAATTGTCGCGCTTCATCATCATCGACCATAAAGTGAGCAGCACCTTGCACTTTATCTAAGACGTGAATGTAGTAAGGCAAAATCCCTGCATCAAACAAGGCATTACTTAATATTGCTAGTACATCTGCATCATTATTGACGCCGCGCAGCAGCACGCTCTGGTTTAATAGCGTCACACCCGCCCGTTTTAGCTGTGCCATACTGTCTCGCAAGGGCTGATCGATTTCATTGGCATGGTTTATATGTGTGACCATCAACACCTGCAATCGTGAATCACTCAACCGCTGGCACAGAGCCGCAGTAATTCGGGCAGGGATCACCACCGGCAAACGCGTGTGGATACGTAACCGTTTGATGTGGCTTATGCTTTCTAGTTCATCCAATAACCAGCTTAGCTCACTGTCTTTAGCCATCAACGGGTCGCCGCCCGAAAAGATTATCTCATCCAGCTCAGGATGTTGGCGGATATAATCCAGCGCCTGATGCCAATTGGCTTTATTGCCTTGGTTATCCTGATAAGGGAAATGGCGGCGGAAGCAGTAGCGGCAATTGACGGCACAACCGCCTTTAACCAACAATAGCGCGCGGTTGCGATACTTATGCAATAAGCCGGGCACAACACTGCGCTGTTCATCAAGCGGATCGTTGGTAAAACCGGGTGCAGCGATAAACTCTTCACGGGTGGTGAGCACCTGAAGTAATAAAGGGTCGAATGGATCGCCAGGTTGCATACGTGCGACAAATGCCCGTGGTACTCTAAGCGGGAATAAACGACGTGCCGCAGTGCCTTGTTGCAGGTTAGGGTGTTCATTTAAGAACAGAATTCTTAGCAATTCGTCCGGATCGGTAATTACATCGGCGAGTTGTTGCAACCAATCTTCTCTAATTGGCATGTTTCGGGTTACAATACTTGCCATTTTTTAGGCTTACTACCAGTTTCTTGAGGACCATCATGGCCAGTTATTATAGCAACGATTTTCGTCCCGGTCTTAAAATCATGTTCGAGGGCGAGCCTTATTCGGTTGAGTCCAGCGAGTTCGTAAAACCAGGCAAAGGCCAGGCTTTTGCGCGTGTTAAGATGCGCCGTCTGTTGACTGGCGGGCGCGTTGAAAAGACCTTCAAATCAACAGATTCTCTGGAAGGCGCTGACGTTAACGACCTGAACCTGACTTACCTGTACAATGACGGTGAGTTCTGGCACTTCATGAATAACGAGACTTACGAACAGCTGCAAGCTGATGCAAAAGCGATTGGTGACAACGGCAAATGGCTGGTTGATCAGGCTGAATGTATCGTAACTCTGTGGAATGGCCTGCCTATCGCAGTCACCCCACCAAACTTTGTTGAACTCGAAATCGTTGACACTGACCCAGGTCTGAAAGGTGATACTGCCGGTACTGGTGGCAAACCTGCGACGCTGAGCACCGGTGCAGTGGTCAAAGTGCCATTATTCGTACAGGTTGGCGAAATCATCAAAGTTGATACCCGCTCTGGCGAATATGTTTCTCGCGTTAAGTAAGCTTGATAAATAAGCTGTGCTGAGAATTAAAGAAAACCGCTTAAAAGCGGTTTTCTGCTATCTGGGCTGAGTTGATTTGGGTTGATTGACATCACTCGGTTTTGCCATAGCTTAAACCTGAGAAAGCGCAATGCTGTTTTTATGACTATGCTTATAAAGCGAATATGCACAAAGCTCTATAAGGAACTTTCATAATGGTAAAGAAAAGCATCGCGATTATTTTCTCATTGTTGGTTATCTCTTCATTGAGTGCCTGTAACACCACGAAGGGTGTTGGTAAAGATGTTCAAAGTGCGGGTAGCGCGATTGAACGCAGCGCTGAATAAGCGGTTTTTATGCTGTCATCGGCGGTGTTTCCCGCCGAATTTTTTGTCACAAACGACCCCTTACACATCCCATACCCACGCTGAATATATTGCCGCTTATTATTGATAGTGGTAATTTATCCCTCTAATCTTTCGGCTGTTCGGGACGACCTGAGCACGCATCTGTTTCCCGGGGACGACCCCGCCTGAGCGAGGTGGTTACCATGGCTTGGATTATTCTGGTTATCGCAGGTTTATTAGAGGTTATTTGGGCCATCGGCCTGAAGTATTCCCATGGTTTTACGCGGCTGACACCCAGTGTTATCACCCTTGTGGCGATGGCGGCGAGTGTTTTTCTGTTGGCCTATGCGATGAAGACGCTACCGGCTGGCACCGCGTATGCGGTCTGGACCGGTATCGGTGCGGTAGGTACTGCCATCTTAGGTATTGTGCTGCTGGGGGAGTCCGCCAGCCTGGCACGTGTGTTTAGTTTGGGGCTGATTTTGGCGGGGATTATTGGGTTGAAGTTGGCGTCTGCTTAACCCAGATCAAATCCTCCACCGGGAAGTCATAATTCTTCGCTACGGCGACCAGACGATCGCGTGTTTGGCTATCAATGGTCGGCGTACGGGATAAAATCCACAGATAATCTCGGTTCGGACCAGCAATTAAGGCATGCTGATATTCATCATCTAAATCAATGATGTTGTAGCCGCCATAGAAAGGCCCGAAGAATGAGACCTTAAGTGAGGCTTGTTGTGGGGAGCCAATAAAATAGGCTTTCCCTACACTCTCCTGCCATTGCTGCTTATTTGCGTTATAGCCTCGATTAATCACTTTTACGCCACCATCGTCACGGGGCGAGTAATTGGCGGTGACATGGTCTAGCCCGCGTTCAAAAGAGTGATCCAGTCGAGCAATCTCATACCATGTGCCGAGATAGCGAGGTAATTGGAAGTTATCGACGATTTTTACGTCTTTTGGCGGCGTGACACTGCAAGCAACAGAGAGCAGGGTTGCCATCAATACAGATAATTTTGACCACAGACGCATTGGTATTCCTCATATTTCAGGCGGTAACTTGCCATTGAGAATAGCTATCATCTATGGGGGAAGCAAATGGATGAATCTGAGTTATTGGCAGGGTAGCAAAAAAACGGCCCGCAGAGGCGCGGGCCATTGATAGGGCATTAGTGATTACAGTGTCAGGACACCGATGATAGCAACCACACTCAGAATGGCGGCTAAGCCATAGAACACCCATTTCCCCGCTGGGACGTGGATCCTCAAATCATGCATGGCGTGATGGATACGGTGTAAACCGCACCAGAGTGGCAGAATAATCATCAGCAGCAGGAATATCCGGCCAATAAAACTCTGACAGAACGCCAGAATGCGCTCATAGCTCAGCGCATCACCTGGAAAGGCACCCAGTGGCAGCAGAATAGCGACCAGCAGAATAACCGCAGGTGCAATAATGGCACTCCACATACCGCCAGCACCAAACAGGCCCCAGAAGATAGGTTCATCGGAGCGCTTAGGGACTTGATTCATCTTGTTTTCCTCCGGGTTAGAGTAAGGCAACGGCTAAAATAATCGCGGTAGCCACGACCGTCACAACCCACAGCGCCTTGATAACTGGCTCTGGACCCATTTTTTCGCTATTCACGATAATATTGGCGGCTTTCGGTGCCAGTTCAAACCAGGTTTTGGTATGTAACACTGCGGCCAATAACGTAATGATATTAATCAGTAACACCAATGGGTTTTGCAGGAAGCCGACGAAACCTTCCCACCCAGCGGGGCCACTTTTCAACGCGAATACGCCGTAAATCATCAGAACACTGAACCATACTGTCGGCACCGATGTCCCTTCACGCAACATATAAAAACGATAGAAACCGAGCTTTTGCCACCAGTTAGGGGCCATGGTGCGGACATAAGCTTTACGTTTAGTCATCATTATTGTCTCCCCTCCCTTATTGTGGTTTCAGCATGGCGATCATGAAGTCTTTGGCACTCTCGACCTTGCCTTGCTGGATAGCAGCAGCCGGATCAACGTGTTTCGGACAAACTTCAGAGCAGTAACCGACGAAGGTACAGCTCCAGACACCATTTTTACCGTTAAGCTGAGGCATACGCTCTTTCTTGCCGTGGTCGCGGTTATCCAGATTGTAACGGTGAGCCAGCGTGATAGCAGCCGGGCCGATAAATTCTGGATTCAAACCAAACTGCGGGCAAGCGGCATAACACAATCCACAGTTGATACAGCCAGAGAACTGATGGTATTTCGCCATCTGAGCCGGAGTCTGCTTATTCGGGCCATCTTTCGGCTTCCGCTCGTTGCCGATAATATAAGGTTTGATGGCTTCCAGGCTTTCGATAAAGTGAGTCATATCAACCACTAAATCGCGCTCGATTGGGAAGTTGCCCAGTGCCTCGACCTTCATCCCGGCGGTATATTCGCGCAGGAAGGTTTTACAGGCCAGCTTCGGCACTTTGTTGACCATCATGCCGCACGAGCCGCAAATCGCCATCCGGCAAGACCAGCGATAAGAGAGATCCGGTGCCAGGTTATCTTTGATATAGCCCAACGCATCCAGCAGAGAAGTTTGCTCATCGTAAGGTACTTCAAAGGTTTCGAAGTGAGGTTCGCTATCACGTTCTGGGTTGTAGCGCATGACCTCCATTTTCAGGACTTTCATATCAGTCATTCGCCTGCTCCTTATCCTTCAAATCTTTTGCATCTTTCGCATCTTTCGCATCTTTCGCATCTTGTGCTGTGGCTTCACCACCATAAACACGTTTTGCCGGTGCCAGCTTGGTAATTTTCACGTCGCTGTATTCAAGGCGTGGTGCGCCGCCTGGGGTATGGAAGGCCAAAGTATGCTTGAGGAAATTAACATCATCGCGCTCGGTGCAGCCTTCATCCAGACGCTGATGTGCGCCGCGGGACTCCCTACGGTTCAGTGCTGAGTGAGCCATACATTCAGCCACATCCAAGCCATAACCTAGCTCAATGGTGTACAGCAGATCTGTGTTGAAAACACTAGAGTTATCAGTGATTTTCACGCGTTTGAAGCGCTCTTTCAGCTCAGCCAACTTATCCACGGTTTTCTGCATCAGTTCCGGTGTGCGGTAGATGCCGCAACCCTCTTCCATCGACAGGCCCATTTCATCGCGGATTTTGGACCAATTTTCCGTCCCTTCCTGTTTCATCAGGTTGCTCAGGCGGGTTTCGACGTCACGAGTTTGGGCATCCAGCGCGCTGCCGTTTGCCGGGCCAGTTTCCATGGCGCGCAGTGCAGCTTGCTCGCCCGCCACACGGCCAAAGACCACCAGTTCTGCCAGTGAGTTGGAACCTAAGCGGTTAGCACCGTGCAGACCAACAGAAGAGCATTCGCCGACCGCGAACAGCCCCTTGATGCGAGTTTCGCACTGCTGGTTGGTTTCAATGCCGCCCATGGTGTAATGCGCGGTTGGGCGCACCGGGATTGGTTCTTTTACCGGGTCGACACCAACATAAGCTTTTGCCAATTCACAGATGAATGGCAGACGCTCGAGCAGTTTTTTCTCGCCCAAGTGGCGCAAGTCCAGATAGACCACATCACCACGTGGTGTGGCGATAGTGCGGCCAGCCCGCCATTCATGCCAGAAGGCTTGCGAAACTTTATCGCGTGGGCCTAATTCCATATATTTGTTTTTTGGCTCGCCAAGCGGGGTTTCTGGCCCCATGCCGTAATCCTGCAAATAGCGGTAGCCATCTTTATTAACCAGAATACCGCCTTCACCACGACAACCTTCGGTCATCAGGATGCCAGAACCCGGCAGGCCGGTAGGGTGATATTGCACAAATTCCATATCCCGCAGCGGAACGCCGTGGTGGAATGCCATCCCCATACCATCACCGGTAACAATACCGCCGTTAGTGTTATAACGATAAACCCGACCCGCGCCGCCGGTGGCCATGACCACGGCGTTCGCCCGGATTTGCACGCGGGTGCCCTCCATCATATTCATAGCAACAACGCCGCGCGCTTGACCATCATCGACCAGAATATCCAGGACGAAATGCTCATCAAAACGCTGAATTTGCGGGTATTTCAATGAGGTTTGGAACAGGGTATGCAGCATGTGGAAGCCGGTTTTATCAGCGGCGAACCACGTACGTTCAATTTTCATCCCACCAAAGCGGCGAACGTTAACTGAGCCATCAGGTTTGCGGCTCCACGGGCAGCCCCAGATTTCCAACTGCGCCATCTCTTCCGGGCAGCTGTGGACAAAATGGTCAACAACATCTTGTTCGCATAACCAGTCACCACCGGCTACGGTGTCGTGGAAATGATAGTCAAAGGTATCGTGGTCCTGCGTGACGGCGGCTGATCCCCCTTCGGCAGCCACAGTATGGCTACGCATCGGGTATACTTTCGAGATCAGAGCAATCTTCAGCTGAGGGTTGGCTTCCGCTGCGGCTATTGCTGCACGTAAACCAGCTCCCCCGGCTCCGATAATGGCAAGATCGGCGTTAAAGGTTTGCACTGCGCTTCTCCATTGTTCAAGTGAAAATCCTATACCCTTCGCCGTTGGCGGCACAGCGATGTTAGCTGCAACTCCAACAATTCTGGGTATATAAAGTGAATCCCTATTCTTAATAATTTTTTTATATTATTACCGTGCTAACTTATTAGCCGGTAAGAGGATCATGGTATTAAGAATAGCTATTTCTTACTTTTTGTATGGGAATAATTATACCCAATGCTAAGTAGTAGAAATTTGATGTGATCGATTGTTTTGTTTTATTTGAACCGCCTCAAGGGCATTACTAACAAAAACGTGATCCCAAACAGGATCTGCTGGGTAGATAAGTTTTTTGCAGAGTGAAATGCTGAATTCGTCGGGGAAAGCACCGGGAGGGGGGACAGATTTGTCTGAGGGAGTAGATGCGAGTAGACTGCATCCCCTGTTTGATTTCGGAGTTAACCACCATGAGCGAAACGGCAAGCTGGCAGCCGAGTGCACCTATCGCCAATTTGTTGAAGCGCGCAGCAATAATGGCAGAGATCCGGCGCTTTTTTGCCGATCGTGGCGTATTGGAAGTTGAAACGCCGACCATGAGCCAAGCGACAGTGACGGACGTTCATTTAGTCCCATTCCAAACCCGGTTTGTTGGCCCGGGCGCTGCCGATGGTGTGACGCTGTACATGATGACCAGTCCGGAATACCACATGAAGCGCCTGCTGGCGGCGGGCAGTGGCTCTATCTATCAGTTGGGCCGCAGTTTCCGCAATGAAGAAGCTGGTCGTCATCACAATCCTGAATTCACCATGCTCGAATGGTATCGCCCACATTATGATATGTATCGCTTAATGAATGAGGTTGATGACCTGTTGCAGCAAATTCTGGATTGCAATAGCGCGGAAACCCTCTCTTATCAGCAAGCTTTCCAGCGCCATCTCGGCATTGACCCGCTCTCGGCAGATAAAGCGCAATTACGTGACGCGGCGGCAAAATTGGATTTAGGTAATATCGCCGATACCGAAGAAGATCGCGATACACTGCTGCAACTGCTGTTTACTGTCGGGGTCGAGCCACATATTGGCCGTGATAAACCCGCTTTCGTTTACCATTTCCCAGCATCACAGGCTTCCCTCGCCGTGATCAGTACTGAAGATCACCGTGTAGCCGAGCGTTTTGAGGTTTACTTCAAAGGTATTGAGCTGGCGAATGGATTCCATGAGCTGACAGATGGTGATGAACAGTTGCAACGTTTTGAGCAAGATAATCGCAGCCGTGCTAAACGTGGTTTGCCGCAGAACCCAATCGATATGAATCTAATTGCCGCTCTGAAGCACGGCTTGCCGGATTGTTCTGGCGTGGCGCTAGGGGTTGATCGTTTGGTGATGCTGGCGTTGAATGCGGAAAGGTTGAGTGATGTGATTGCGTTTCCGGTCAATATCGCCTAGTTGCCCCTCTAACTTTGGGTAAGATTCTGCTTACTAGGCCTGACTCTATAAAGAATCAGGCCATTTTTATTGGATTACATACGTTACAAACTGCCCGGCGTGCGGCCACGGCCAGAGGTTATAGTGCGGCCAGCGCCACGCCCCAGAGTTTCCAGACGCGCCTGGAATGGTGGGAATGGCAGGGTAATGCCATGCTCGCGATAACCGGCCAGAATCAGCTGGTGGATCTCATGGCGCAGCGGCATCCGGTGGCCCATTTCGGCGGCGTAAATTCGCAGTTCGAAAATCTGAATCCCCTGCTGGAGATCGACCAAATAGACCTCCGGTGGCGGGTTATCCAATACCAGCGTACAGCGGCGCGCAGCGGTCAGTAACACTTCTGTCACCTCCTCACTGCTGGTTTCAGCCGGTGCGGGCACTGTCAGTACCACACGGGTAATCGAATCTGACAGTGACCAGTTAATAAATTGTTCAGTAATAAACGCCTTATTCGGCACTATGATCTCTTTGCGGTCCCAGTCAGAGATGGTGGTGGCGCGGGTATTGATTTTGGTCACGCTCCCGGTGAGATCACGGATAGTCACGGTATCGCCGATACGGATCGGTTTTTCGAACAAAATGATCAGGCCAGAGACGAAGTTGGCGAAAATCTCCTGCAAACCGAAGCCCAACCCCAAACCCAGAGCGGCAACCAGCCATTGGAATTTCGCCCACTCGATCCCCAGCATTGAGAAACCGAGTAACCCGCCAAACAGGATCAGCAAATATTTGGTGATGGTGGAGATGGCATAGCCCGTCCCCGGTGTCAGATCCAAATGCTGCAATAGCGCCAGTTCCAGCAGGGCGGGTAGATTGCGCACCAACTGAGTGGTGACAATCATCACCAAAATGGCGATCAGCAGTGATCCCATGGTGATCGCCTGCACTGACTCAATACCGTTAATGGTGGATGAAACATCCCACAGGCGAATGTTTTCCAAAAAACCAAACGCGGAGTGAATCTCAGACCATAGAGCAATCACGGAAACCAGGGCGATCATGGTGAGGATTGATCGCACCAGCCGCAGTGACTGGGCGCTGATCACATCCAGATCAATGACCGGCTCTTCGACATCAATGGAACCTTCGG
Source organism: Yersinia sp. Marseille-Q3913 (assembly GCF_963892745.1). Lineage (NCBI taxonomy): Bacteria > Pseudomonadati > Pseudomonadota > Gammaproteobacteria > Enterobacterales > Yersiniaceae > Yersinia > Yersinia sp. Marseille-Q3913. The sequence continues at coordinate 89,580 of NZ_CAWQAF010000009.1, forward strand.
TGCTGTTATTGTGCGGCGTGTCATCTTCGCCCCGCGCACGCTGCGCCAAAATATCAGCTCGCCGCTGTTTCGCGCGGTCAAAGGCAATGCGGCGGCGCTGGATCAGCATCCAACGGCGAATAATATGGTAAACCACCAATAGGAAGAACCAGATGGCGACCGAGGTCTCTAAACGCGCCAGTAGCGCTTGTGAGGTGGTGAGATAACCGAGTGCTGATGCCAGCGCGGCAATCAATGGCGCGGACAGCAACAGCCCCCACAGCGCTGAGTTAACAATGTTTTCGCCTGACCCTTTTTTATCCAGATAGAGCGGGATACCTGCCCGTTTCAGGCTGTTGGTTACCAGGCTCAAGGCGATACACAGCAAGATAAAACATAACCGACCGAGGGTGCCGGCGAATTCACGGTCGTTATAATTCTCAAAAGTGATCAGGGCCATCATCAATGGAATAATCAACCATACCGACATGCGATAGAAGCGCATTGCTCGCCCGACTTGTGCCGGTGACCAGCGGAAATGGGTGATAAACAGGCCAAGAGGATGGGCAAATGCGGCACTGATCATAAACACCCACAGCACTGGTACAGTGGCGGTGACAGCATTACCAATGGCGATCGCCATTGGGTAGGACCAGGCATTTTGCAGCCCATAACCGAGGGCCGCCCATAACACCGGCAGCGGCAGGGCCATCAGAATCGACCAAAATACGGTACGTAGCGTCAACGAGAAGTGGTCTTGCGTGACCTTACCTACCCGGCTACTGGCGCGCTCAAGGAAGGCATGGTAATGGCGGCGCGAACTGATACTGAAGCCGACAAACAGCAGGGCGGCAATAATCGGCAGCAATGTCTCTTGGCTGGTCATCATCATGACGAATGCGCCGCTCAGCTGTGAAAGGGTATCCAGCGACAGCAGGCGGGTCAGATCATGGGCAACGTTAATCGGGTATGAGAGTGATATCGGACTGACATCCGCGACCCAGAACAGATAACGGTGCGTAGCCTCGCGCACTTCACTTAGCGCATCCACCAACTGACTGTTCGCCACTTTCAGCTTGGTAAGCTCAAGAATCTGCGAGTCATAGCCAGAGAGCAGAGAGTTGAGCAATTCATGCTGGGTGCGCCACTGGGCATCCAGAATGCGCTGCTGCTCGGTGGTTAGTGGTGTGCCATCATCTTGTTTTAACTTGGTATTTTGCTGCTGTAACTTATCCAGCATATCTTCATATTGCAGACGCTGAACCCGCAGTTGTGCCATATCACGATCCAACTGCTGCGATTTCGGTACATCAGGCAGCCTGGCGACCTGCGCACGTAATGCTTCGCCCAATGCGGTTGAAACGCCCAACCACTGGGCTTGCTCACGAATGGTGCTGAGTGCCTGCCGGACTTGCTGCGTCTGAGATACCGCCTGGCGTTGCTGCGAAGAGATAAGGTCAATGCGCTGCGCTTGCTGATTCAGTGCTTGAGACAACTCACGGTTTATCTGCAACTGCTGGATAATGGATTCAGGTAAATCACCGCCTTGCTCGGCCAGCAGTTCGGTGCGCTCCAACGCCTGTTCTGCTGCCTGCTGGCGCTGATTATTCAATGTATTACGTAAAGCCTGAAGCTGGGCATCCACCCGTTCTTGGCGCTTTTTGTACAACTCAGCCCGCAGCCGTGACAACTCCTGCCGGTTATTGGCTGAAAGCTGAGAAAGCTCTAACTCATTGGCTTTCGCTTTGCGCGCCACGGCTTCTGCCTGCAATAACGCCAGCTGTGCCTGTGCGGCGGGGTTTGCTGGGTTACTTTGTGCCTGAAGCCGCGTGCTGATTTCGGCCAGAATGCGCCGCGCTTCTGATTGCTGCTGCGGCAGTTGGTTGAGTGACTCACTGATCTCGCGCGCGCGATCCTGCTCTTGCTGCGACAGGCGGTTCAATTCCAGTAATTGGCTGCTGACTTGCAGTACTTGTTGTTCTAGCTCGGAGGTGGACAAATTGCTGGGCACAGGCAGGGGTTTATCCCCCTCTTGCGCCAGTTCCTGACGTAACTCGCGGGTCAGTTTGGGGAAGTCATCAATCGCTTTTTGATACTGCTGGGCGCGGATGTCAGACTCTTTGGCATCCGCCAACCAGCTTAAAGCCCCTTGCAGCGCCTGAATAATTTCTGCCTGATTGGCCATCCCTTTATTCGCTTCAGCCTGCTTTAGCTCTTGCCGGAGCTGATCTTCATTGGGCTGGGTTGCCGCATGAAGCGGCAGGGAGAGCAACATGATAAATGACAGTAATACGCCAAAAATCATGAAGTTACTGAAGGAGATGAGCTTGGCAAAAGGCCGAGAAATTATTGGGCGCACGTAAGGGTTCCTTAACATCAGCATCAGTTACGTCGTCAGCAGAAAACTATATCCTTCGTACTTGAAGCCGCAGGGGTGTTAGCTGCTCTCATTCACCCGAATCACTTACTTGAGTAAGCTCATCGGGATTTGTTCGCTTGCTGCCTACCTGCAACTCCAAGTTCTTTGGATCGGGTGCGGTAGAGTTACTTAGGGACGGCTTCGGCCAATACTTCACCCATGCGGGTGATAGCGCCGCTGTTTAACTGTGACGCTAAGTACACTTTGCCTTCAGCGAACAGATTAATCACCGTAGAACCTAACTTAAAGCGGCCCATTTCTTGCCCTTTTTCCAGTACAACCGCGCCTTCATTGCCTGCTTGCGGGTATGTCCAGCGGCGAATAACACCCTCGCGAGGTGGGGTAATGGTGCCTGCCCAGACGGTCTCTATGCTGCCAACAATAGTGGCACCGACCAGAATTTGTGCCATTGGGCCAAAATCAGTATCGAAGATGCAGATCACGCGCTCATTACGGGCAAACAGATTCGGCACATTCGCTGCGGTCAATGGATTGACCGAGAACAAATCGCCTGGCACATAAATCATTTCACGTAACACACCATCACACGGCATATGTACGCGATGGTAGTCACTCGGGGCCAGATAGGTCGTCACAAACTGACCATTCTGGAACTCAGCGGCTAGCATATAGTTACCTGCCAACAGAGCCTCCAGACTGTAGTTGTGGCCCTTGGCCTGCAAAATTTGCCCATCACGAATCGCGCCTAACTGGCTGATTGCGCCATCCGCAGGTTGGGCCAAGAGGTTATCTTCCGCCACTATTGGGCGTACACCTGCCCGTAGCGGGCGAACAAAGAATTCGTTAAAGCTGCGATAAGCGGAGAATTCAGAGTCCTGCGCTTCTTTCATATTAACTTTGTAGTAACGGGCAAAGGCTTTGATCACCAGTTGAGTCAACCAGCCGCCTTGTTTATCTGCACCCCAGCCAGCCAAGCGGGTCAGGCCCTGTTTTGGGAGCAAATATTGTAATCTGATTTTGATACTGTCTAGCACGTCGACCTCATTAGATAAGTACGCTTTTACTTGGTGTTGCCGCACTGTTAGCAGCAACACCAATTATTTTGGGTTATGGGTATCACAGGGGAGACCCGCGATTAACACATCATTTCTCGTCGCTATCTGATGTCTTACGAGGTTTCGCCTGCTCCATACTTTCCAGAATCCGATGATAATTATCAAAGCGCTCTTCGGCAATTTTGCCTTGTTCCACCGCTTCACGCAGTGCACAACCAGGATCATTGGTATGGCTGCAATCACGGAATTTGCAATGACCGAGATAATCACGGAATTCGACAAATCCTTGGGTGATTTGTTCCGGAGCCAGATGCCAGAGGCCAAATTCACGCACCCCTGGTGAATCAATCACATCGCCGCCATGCTGGAAATGATATAAGCGAGCAGCGGTAGTGGTGTGCTGGCCCAGACCGGAGTTATCCGAAACGGTATTCACCAGAATTTCGTTATCCGTTGGTGGTAATAGGGCATTTAGCAGGCTGGATTTACCCACACCAGACTGACCGGCAAAGATACTGATTCGCCCAGCCAGCGCCTGCTCAAAGGCCTCCATCCCTTCACGGGTTTGGCTAGAGACTTCGAGCACGTTGTAGCCAATACGACGATAAATATCCATCATGCCATCAACGAATTTACGCCCATCGGCATCCAGTAAATCGATTTTATTCAGCACGATTAATGGCTCGACATCCAGTGTTTCACAGGCCACCAGATAGCGATCGATAATATTAAGAGAAAGTTCAGGTAAGATCGCCGATACGATCACGATCTGGTTGATATTGGCGGCGATCGGTTTCACGCCATCATAAAGATCAGGGCGTGTCAGAACCGAGGTCCGTTCATGCACAGCTTCGACAATACCTTTAACCCGCACACCTTCCTGCGCTTGCAGACCAGGGCGCCAGACCACACGGTCACCGGTCACCAGTGACTTGATGGTGCGGCGGATATTACAACGATGCTGAACGCCATCGGCGGCTTCGACATCGGCATGCTGACCGAAACGACTGATTACGATACCTTCTTGCGCATCGCCAAGCTGAGAGTCATCTAACTCAGGTTTTCTATCAGTGCGTAGCCGGCGCTGATGGTTCGCCTGCACACGGCGTTGTTGACCTTTGGACAGTTTATTCTTACTCACTGTGCCTCACTTGATTTCGCATATATCGCTGGTTGCGACCAAAAGGGCTATGATACACATAATTTTATCAATTAACCCTTTGTTCGGTCGACTCACCCGTTAACAGGCAGGAAATAAAATGGCAGAGAACCAAAATAATTTGATCTGGATTGATCTGGAAATGACCGGTCTTGATCCTGAACGAGATCGGATCATCGAGATCGCAACCCTGGTCACCGATGCTAATCTTAATATCTTGGCAGAAGGCCCGGTGCTGGCGGTTCATCAAACGGATGAGCAGCTTGGGCTAATGGATGAGTGGAATGTACGTACTCACACCGGCAGTGGTTTGGTTGAGCGGGTTAAAGCCAGCCCATTCAGTGACCATGATGCTGAGCTGCAAACCATTGAGTTCCTGAAACAGTGGGTACCCGCAGGTGTTTCACCGATTTGTGGTAACAGCGTGGGTCAAGACCGCCGCTTCCTGTTCCGCTACATGCCGGAGCTTGAAGCCTATTTCCATTATCGCTATCTGGATGTCAGCACGTTAAAAGAGCTGGCGCGCCGCTGGAAACCTGAAATTCTGGCCGGTTTCAAGAAGCAGAACACCCATCAAGCACTGGATGACATTCGTGAGTCGGTGGCAGAGCTGGCCTACTATCGCGAGCATTTTATCCAATCCTAATCAACCGGTGCTGGTAAAAACACCACATTGCTGTTTTAATCAGCACTTAAACTAAAAAATGATTTTTTTGCTTTCAGGGGCTTGCGGCAAAACGGATTTCTCGTATAATGCGCACCCCGTACCGATGAAGAATTCGCAAGCCTGCGCAGACAGATTCAGTATAGAAAATATAGTATCCCGAGCGGGAATAGCTCAGTTGGTAGAGCACGACCTTGCCAAGGTCGGGGTCGCGAGTT
>NZ_CAWQAF010000010.1:0-92558 GCF_963892745.1 Yersinia sp. Marseille-Q3913
TGCGGATGGAAACCGCGAAACTTTACGCCAAAGTGGAGTTCGTCCGGGAAAATAACAAAATTGTTGGGTATGTCATTTCGGCTGTACATATTGTTGTTTCCGGTACTGCTATTGTCGGCGGCGCTTTAATGATTTCAACAATGACGCCTCTTGGTATGCTGGCTGGAGCAATACTTGTAATGGACGGCGTTAATGGTTTATCAAAAGAAATCATCCCTCGCCTGTATGGCGAACAATACCAAACCGAGGGTTTTTTTGCTGATGGAGTCGTGGAGGCTGCTCAATTTATGGGGTTTAAGCCAGAATCCGGCCTTGCTTTTTATAACGCAGTTACATTAAGTGCAGGTGTTTACAGCATCTTCGGGCTGGCAAGAAAACCAGAAGCCTGGCGATTATTCAAATGGTTGCCACGGGATTACTACCGAAAGGTAGATACTATGAGTCGGCCAAAACTAACAATGAAAATAGTGGGCTACGGTATCAAAGCAAAAGTAGTTTTCGACTTACTGGCTACAGACAACAATGCCAGTTAATTTATATTTCCTCTCCAATACCGCCATGACTTATAAGAAAGGACTGGCGGTTGGATGAAAGTGACGATCACTACAGCGATCAGAAGAGATAATCCCCCACCTACTACGGTTTGTTTCGATGAAAATAACATGAGGAAGATAAAAACCATCAGACAAGCTGATGTAACCCAAAGAACAACCCTAAATCTATTTGCCAAATCTTGAATGGCTTCCCCAAGGGTTCCACCATAGCTTTCCACGTTATTTTTAATCTTTTGTAGTTCAGCATTTGTAAATCCTGATTTTAAAAGCTTTTCTTCGTTAACGTTCATAATTTTTTAATCCTTAAAGACATGTAATGATCTGTATGGGGTATCCGGCGCCGCACTCACATCAACATTATCAAGCGCAATACGATATGCCTTTCACAACTTCAACTCAGCGGCCTTTTTCTTTTTTCGACAAAACTCACAGGGTCAGAAAACGCCTTACTTCATCGCTCAGTGACAGCAGGAAGGCATCGCGTTCAGGATGCGGGTCATTAACATGCGGAGGCAGTTCGTTCATGAAGGTAAAGTGGCCAGCATCTTCAACTACCCGCATCTCCACCTGCGTTTGAGCACCAAGCGTTTCCTTGAGAAATGCAGCTTGTGCCGGAGGTGTGAGCAGATCCTTTCCGCCCGCCCAAATCTGGATTGGCACCTTTACGGATACCAGTGAGCCTGAACGTCTGAAAAAATCGGTGGGAGGAGTGAAAAGCACCAGTCGGCCCAGAACTTTTTTTCCTCTGAATACCAGTTGCTCCCCTGTCAAAGTCGATGCCTCGGCCCCGACATGCATCAGCAAAATCACCGTTCCAATTGAATGTCCGACGCCTGCGATTGACATATTCTGTGGACAATATTCATCCACAGCAAGAGCCAGCCTGTGGCTACGCTCGAGTAATTCTGATTTTGTTGGGATAGCAGATTCCAACCTAGCGAAATGCGGTGCAACAACAGAAATCCCATGCCTGGCAAAGGTCTGCAAAAGACCCAAGTGCCGTGATGGATCGCCTCCAAATCCTGCAGCAAAAAGAATACATCGGGTAGCTGATTCGGCTTGTAGCACGGTCACTTCAAATACGCTGTTGCCACTTGTGAGCAAAATTTTTTTTTGTTCAAAGCTATTTCCCACTAAAATTGCTCCGCATAAAAATTAGAATTTATATATTGCATGATAGCGTGATTACTATTTTACCAAGATGTTCCGTTTCATAGTTAATCAGGCGCTACAGTGCCTAAATACGAGATACTTGGGCTAGCATCAGCTGATATTGCAACATTCTCACGCCCTTGTTCAGGAAGTTTAAAACACCAGGATCGGTAGGAGAAAGATACCCAGTGGGCACCGAGATATATTTTCCCGCTGTTGACCATTTCGACATTTTTTGGCCCCAAATATAACTAAATTCCGCAGTATCACAGATAATATTAGCCCAAGGGTCACATACTATCCCATAACTGGTGTCATATGACTCACCGCCATCAGGCTTTATATACCGTACTATGACCCAAGTATGACCGAATGGATTCGGGTTTATAAGACCCACCTGCAGTACCTCCAGACGTTTTTCGTTATCGAGAATAGAATGCCCCTCAGTGATAATGAAGCGAAATGCACTTGCAGCAAGTTCATCACAATTTCCCGCGAATTCATTGCCATTGCCAATTTTATTCTGATTATGTGCATAATCTGCCAGTTGCCCCGAGTTCAAGCCGCATTTTTCCTGAGCGACCCGAAGGTCCCGCAGGGCCACGTCTCGGCATAAATCTATAAGACCAGAACGAGAATAGTTGTCCACCACATTGGGAGCCTCCTTGTCTAAGTAAATTTTGTTTGGTGATTTTAACGGATAACAGCGACGGCTGTACTCCAACGCTCCCCGAGCAAGTTCTTTTATTGAGTGATCTGTAGCAAATCGTTTTGGGTTACCTAAAAACTTATCCGACTCACCAGGAAGGCCACTTAAATAATGATGAGAGGGATCTGCATACTCTTCGTGAGGACGTGCCTCGGGCTTGCCAGACCTGTAAGGATGACTGCCAGGTTTTTTTTTGTCTGTTTTGGAATTTTGTTCATCATATTTCGGCATAAATACCTCACATTAAGATTAATGTTGTCCCGGATATTTTTATAAAGATCGCGCGATCAGGCGTTAATTACTTTTCCGGTAAGCGTCAACTCTTTTGGCCCGCATTGTCGCTTTGAATTTTTGGTAACATACTGTTTTTATTTATTAAATAATCTAACAATATATTTGACCCGAAAAGTATCCAAACGTCTGCATGGCGTTGGTGCATGGATAGTGTCTCATTGCAGTGTCCTCCTTGAGTACATCCATGCAGGACAATAGGCTACGGCAGGGAGCTAATTTTATTATCATTTATCATGAGTAAAAAAATGAAATGCGAGCCTTTACACTTAAGGTAGAAAAATATCCGTTTTCCAAGGCGCCCCCAAAGGGGGGCCCTGATGATATGAATAAGCGAGTGAGTGAACTGGGTGATAACCACTGTCATGATGAAGAGTAGATGTCGTATTTTTGCAGCTTCCTGCTGCCGGGCAATCCAGTGACTTAGCCACTGCTGCCCGCCCTAAATAGCGACGGGTGCGGTAAAATCTAGAGCTTATTCGCTCTGGGCGGTACGCTGTCCAATTGCTCGATACTGCCATCCTCATTCAGTTGCTCCATATGAATATCGAACCCCCATAGGCGATGAATATGTTTCATCACTTGTTGGCGGCTTTTATCCAGTGGTGCGCGGTCATGGGGAATGTAGCGCAGGGTTAAGGAGCGGTCACCGCGCAGATCCACGTTCCAGACCTGAATGTTTGGCTCATGATTGCTCAGATTATATTGAGCTGATAACTCATTGCGGATGGCACGGTAGCCCTCTTCATTGTGAATAGTGGAAATCTCCAGATAATTATGTTTATCATCATCCAGCACAGTGAAGAGACGGAAGTCACGCATCACTTTTGGTGATAAGAACTGGCTGATAAAGCTCTCATCCTTAAAGTCGCGCATCGCAAAATGCAGGGTGTCTAACCAATCTTTGCCCGCGATATCCGGGAACCAGTAGTAGTCCTCCTCGGTAGGCGATTGGCAGATGCGCTTAATATCCTGAAACATGGCAAAACCCAGTGCGTAGGGGTTAATTCCGTTGTAATAAGGGCTGTTATAGGGCGGTTGGTAGACAACATTGGTATGGCTGTGTAAAAACTCCATCATAAATCGATCAGTGACCTGACCTTCATCGTACAGATGGTTAAGAATGGTGTAGTGCCAGAATGTCGCCCAGCCTTCGTTCATCACCTGAGTCTGTTTTTGTGGGTAAAAATACTGGCTGACTTTACGCACTATGCGCAGCACTTCCCGCTGCCATGACTCCAGCAGTGGGGCATTTTTCTCCATAAAATAGAGCAAGTTTTCCTGCGGTTCACTAGGGTAGCGGTGAGCCTGCGCCTGAACTTCGCCCCGATCCTTGCGTGGCAATGTTTTCCACAATGAGTTGACCTGGCTTTGCAGATACTCTTCGCGACTTTTCTGGCGGGCGGTCTCTTCAACCAGCGAGATTTTTTGTGGGCGTTTATAGCGATCTACCCCGTAATTCATCAGCGCATGGCAAGAGTCGAGTAGCCGCTCGACCTCTTCCACGCCGTAGCGCTCCTCGCATTCACTGATGTAATGACGTGCAAACAGCAGATAATCCACAATCGAGCTGGCATCTGTCCAGGCGCGGAACAGATAGTTATTTTTGAAGAAAGAGTTATGCCCATAGCAGGCGTGAGCCATCACCAGCGCCTGCATGGTAATGGTGTTCTCTTCCATTAAATAAGCGATACAAGGGTTGGAGTTAATCACGATCTCGTAGGCCAGACCTTGCTGACCATGCTTATATTTTTGCTCGGTTTCGATAAATTTCTTACCGAAAGACCAGTGGGTATAGTTAATGGGCATACCAATACTTGAATAGGCATCCATCATCTGTTCTGAGGTGATAACCTCGATTTGATGGGGGTAAGTATCAAGCCGGTAATGTTTTGCTACCCGGTCTATCTGGTCCAGATAGACCTGCAACAATTCAAATGTCCAGTCCGGGCCGTCAGTCAGGCGCTTATCTTGCGCGGTCTGTTTCGGTGTTGAAGTTGTCATTAGCGCATCCTCACGGTTTTATAACCCTGCAAAATACCGGTCACTTCAATAATCCTAGCTTAATATGAACAAATTGAGGCATGGCAAGACCTTATGTCAACCTAGATTATTATTAACCCTAAGAATGCACAAAGTTAAACAGACTATCATTGGATTATTATTCTGCTTGTAAGCTGAATTTACAGAATATAAAACCAGTAAACATGGCATATACAATATGCTAATTATTCATGCTGTTAATAGGGATAAATAAGCTATTTTTTAGCCTTTCTGGCGTATAACCACATAAAAATAGAATCTTATCGCTATTTCGCACAGGCTATTGAACTCAAAAGTGATTACAGCGTAAATTAATTGTGAATTAAGTCACAGTCTATAATTAATATGTTGGCTAGTTTTTTCTGCTAGGTTAATTTTCTGTCAACGGAATATTATGCTTTTGGTGTGGTTTGGGAGAGTGATATGCGCATTGTCATTTTAGGAAGTGGCGTTGTGGGTGTAACCAGTGCCTGGTATCTCGCGAAAGAGGGTCATGATGTCACCGTGATTGATCGCCAGGAAGGGCCAGCGCAGGAGACCAGTGCGGGCAATGCGGGGCAGATATCACCGGGATATGCTGCCCCTTGGGCCGCGCCAGGCGTGCCGCTTAAGGCGATAAAATGGATGTTCCAACGCCATGCACCGCTGGCGATCCACCTTGATGGCAGTAGTTTCCAGCTGCGCTGGATGTGGCAGATGCTGAGAAACTGCGACACCTCTCACTACATGATCAATAAAAGCCGCATGGTGCGGTTAGCAGAATATAGCCGTGATTGCTTAAAAGATCTGCGGGAAGAGACCGGCATTCAGTATGAGGGGCGGCAGGGGGGCACTTTGCAACTGTTCCGAACCGAGCAGCAGTTTGATAACGCCGCCAAGGATATCGCGGTATTGGACGATGCCGGCGTGCCTTATTCGCTGTTAACCGCAGATCAACTGGCAACGGTAGAACCCGCATTGGTGAAAGTGGCGCATAAACTCACCGGCGGGTTACGTTTGCCAAATGATGAAACTGGCGACTGTAAGCTGTTTACCGAACGTTTAGCCAAGATGGCTGAACAGGCGGGGGTTAAATTTCTCTTTAATCGCCCGGTAGATAAACTACTGGTGGATGGCGATCAAATCGCTGGTGTGTTGTGTGGCGACGATATTATTAAAGCTGATGCCTATGTGGTGGCATTTGGCGCCTACTCTACGGCACTACTGGCGGGGCTGGTCTCCATTCCGGTCTATCCGCTAAAAGGCTATTCACTGACTATTCCCATTACCGATCCCGCCTCGGCCCCGGTTTCTACCGTGTTGGATGAGACCTACAAAATTGCGATTACCCGTTTTGATGATCGCATTCGGGTGGGGGGGATGGCTGAAATTGTTGGCTTTAATACTCAACTGGCACCAGCGCGGCGTGAAACTCTGGAGATGGTGGTCAGGGATCTCTATCCCCATGGCGGCAATATCAGTCAGGCCAGCTTCTGGACGGGTTTGCGCCCGATGACGCCCGATGGCACGCCGATTATTGGCCGTACCTCGCTGAAGAATCTCTATCTGAACACCGGCCATGGCACCTTGGGCTGGACCATGGCGTGCGGCTCAGGCCAACTATTGGCTGATATTATTGATGGCCGCCGTCCTGCTATATTGGCTGATGACTTGGCGGTCGCGCGTTATAGTGCGGGCTTTCGGCCGCTGAATTTCTCGCCGTTGCACGATGTGCATCCGGTTCGTTAGCAAATATTTATCTATTAATCATCACCGCCATGCAGAGAGATGCTGCTGAGCGGTGAGTCATTGAATACAGTTCTGGAAGGAATAAGCATGCCTCGCCCGATAGCCGCTACGCTTCATCTGTCCACTTTGCGCCACAATTTGAGTCTTATTCGCCGCCACGCAGGCACCGCGAAGATTTGGTCGGTGGTGAAAGCCAATGCCTATGGCCATGGTTTGGCGCGCATCTGGCAGGGGCTAGCTGCCACCGATGGCTTTGCGCTACTGGATTTGAATGAAGCCATCTTATTGCGCGAACAGGGCTGGCAAGGGCCAATTTTACTGCTTGAGGGCTTCTTCCAGCCGCAAGATCTGGCGCTGTTGGATCACTATCGGCTGACCACCACGGTGCACAGTGACTGGCAACTCGAGGCCATCAACGCCGCGCGTTTATCCGCACCGCTGAATATCTATTTAAAACTCAATAGCGGCATGAATCGTTTAGGTTTTCCGGTCGGGCAGGCAGATGCGGTATGGCAATGGGCAAATAGCCTGAGCAATGTTGCTGAGGTGACGTTAATGAGCCACTTCGCCAATGCAGATAATCATATTGGTACGCATGAGCAATTTTCGCGCATTCAACAGGCCAGCGGGCATATTTCGGCGACCCGCTGCTTTGCCAACTCGGCGGCTATCCTACGAAATCCTGAGACCCACTACGATTGGGTGCGCCCTGGGATTATTCTCTACGGAGCATCTCCCAGCGGGGATATTGCCGATATTGCAGAAATTGGCTTGCGTCCGGTGATGCATTTGCACAGTGAGATTATCGCGGTTCAGGCGCTATCCGCCGGACATCAGGTGGGTTATGGCAGCCGCTACCGTGCCAGTGGCTCGCAGCGGATTGGTGTGGTGGCCTGTGGCTATGCCGATGGCTACCCGCGATTAGCCCCCAGTGGCACACCAATCAGGGTGGATGGCATTTTGACCCAGACGGTGGGGGCGATTTCGATGGATATGCTCACGGTGGATTTAACACCCTGCCCGCAGGCGCAGGTGGGCAGTCGAGTTGAGATTTGGGGCGAAAACCTGCCGATCGATAATGTGGCCGCAGCGGCAGGCACGGTAGGCTATGAGTTGATGTGTGCATTGGCGGCCAGAGTGCCGGTGAGTGTTTGCCCTTGAGACCATAGCCGTCATGGCCCGCGGTTGAAACGCCGCGGGCCGAGGTTAACCGGCGGCCTCTACCATCAGACCCAACCACAAGGGAGTGCCAGCCGTGTTATGCCGCTGAGCCACCAAACTCCAGGTAAATGTCCGCCAGATTCTTGTACTGATTGAAACGATTTTCGTTCAGTGCCAGCTCCTCCTGACGGCGTTTTTCCTGTGAGTTCAGCCAGTCGGTGATGGTGACCGCGCCCTGCCGGTAGCGGATAGCGTTCAACTGTTCCGACTTGCGCGCCAACGTCAAGGCTGCCCGCAGATGCGTTTCCTGTGCCATCAGCTGTGCGCGCAGCGACAACGCGTCGTTGACGTCGGCCATCGCCTTGTACAGCGCCTGTTTGAATTCCAGTCTCTGTCGCTCATAGTCGTTGCGGGCGATCTTAATATCCACGTTCATCTGCCGCCATTCGAGGAACGGCAGTGTCAGGCTAGCGCCAACGCTACCCACCGGGTTGCTCAGAAATTCCAGCAACGCGGCGCTGCTAGTACCCAGCGAGCCCGTCAGGCTGAATGCCGGGTAATATTGAGTGCGTTTCACGTCGACATTGGCCAATGTTTCGCGCAGCCGCAGCTCTTTGGCGCTGATGTCCGGTCGGCGGCTCAATACGCAGGCCGGAATGTCGGTGTTAATCTGCGGTAATGGGGCTACCGGCAAGTGTATGGGTTCGACCACGGCGGTGCCCGGCGGTGCGCCCAGCAGAGTTGCCTGTTCATTCAGCGCTTGCTGGCGTTCATACCGTAATGTCAGTAGATGACCCTCCTGCGTCAGCAGATATTGTCCGGCATCCACCATGTCCAGCGCCGATGTGCTGCCAGCGTGATAGCGGGCAGTGGCCAGTCGCAGCGTCTCTTTGGCGTAGGCGATGCTCTCCCGGCTGATGCCGATTTGCTGATTGAGGAAGCCTATATGCCAGTAGTTCGTGCTGGCGTCGGCCAACAGCGTCAGGCGGGTTGTTTGCAGATCCTGCTCCGTCGCCTGACGGGCCCATTCCGCCGCGTCGCGCTGCCTCGCCAGCTTGCCCCACAAGTCAACGTCATAACTGGTGTTGAGGCTGACATTGCTGCTTTTGTTCCATGGCGATGCGTCAGGCAGTGATGTGTTGGCTTTGATGCCCAGCGAGGCATCAGCAGCGGGGGCGGCATTGATGTCGACTTGCTCCGCCTTGAGCCGCGCGTCATACAGTCGCAGCGCAGCCACGGCCAGATCGTTGTTATTGGCCATCACCTGCTGCAGCCAGCGTTCGAGGTTCGGATCGTGGAAATCGCGCCAGTCGAACGGCGGCGGCGCGGCGGCCTCGGTTTCATGCTGCCAGTGGGCCGGGTAGTTGACCTGCGGCGTCAGATACTCGCTTTTCAGCTGGTTACCGCAGCCGGTGCTGAGCAGGGCGGCGAGGTATAAAGTCAAAGGGGATAAAATTTTCATGGGTTACTCGCTGGCCAATGAGACGATCGGATCCATCCTTGCTGCCTTACGTGCGGGGAGATAACCAAAAATCATGCCGATTAATGTTGAACAGAAAAACGCCGCCGCCGCAGCCTGCCAGGAATAGATGGCGGTGAGCATGCCGCCTGCCAAAGCGGTGAACAGCGAACCGGCGGCGAACGACAATGCGATGCCCAATGCGCCGCCGATCAGACACACCAGCACAGCTTCGATCATGAACTGCTGCATGATGTCGCGGCGCCGCGCACCGACCGCCATGCGCACGCCTATCTCATGAGTGCGTTCGGTCACTGAGACCAGCATGATATTCATTACGCCCAGACTGCCGATTACCAGCGAGATAGACGCCACCATCAGGATCAGCAGGCTGAGGGTCATCGAGGTGCGCTCGATGGATTTTCGATACTGATCACGGTTGAATAGCCTGAAATCCTTCACGCCGTGGCGCTGGGTCAGTAGTTGGGTTATGGCGCTGACAGCCGACTCGTTGGTGACGTTATCCCTCAGCCGCACGCTGATGCTGCTAAGCATCAGTTTGCCCACCATGCGGTACATTACCGTGCTGTAGGGCATCCACACATTGATGCTATTTGGCTCATAGTTGATGTTGCTCTTTGCGATGCCGATCACCCGCACTGGCACTGCGCCGAGAAACACTATCTGGCCGAGCGGGTTCACGCCGACGTCATCAAACAGAGCCTGACGAGCGATGTCGTCGATGATCACCTCCTGCAGTGCATTACGGTCGTCACGAAAGTTTGAGCCCTGCAGGATAGTGATGCCGTTGACGCGAAAATGGTCGAGTCCAACGCCGCGGATCGAGGCGGTGGCGGATTTGTGGCGAAAGCGGATACTGTCTGAAGTGCGAACCTCGGGGCTGACGCTATCGACAAAGTGTTGTTTCGCCAGCGCCTCGGCGTCCGACGGCACCAGGGTACGGATGCTGTCAGTGCCGTTATCGAAGAAGTCGCGCCCCGGATAAATGTTAACCATGTTGGTGCCCAGTCCTTTGATCTCTTCCAGCGTGCGCTGTTTGGCGCCTTCGCCCAGCGCCACCACCATCACCACTGCAGCGATGCCGAAGATAATGCCGGTCATGGTCAGTGTGGTACGCAGGCGGTGGGCGTTCATCGCTTTCAGCGCCATGTGCAACGATTCGCGGGTGCGGTCAAACAGGTTTTGCCAACCGCTTTGCCAGCTGCGATTCGGCGTCAGCAGTGACGGCGAACTGACCGATTTGCGGCCGCTGTCCGCCACGATCTCGCCGTCCTTCAGCTCAATAACACGCTGGGCGTACTGCGCCACCGTCATGTCATGGGTGACGATCACTATGGTGTGGCCGCTCAGGTTCAGCTCATTGAGGATCGCCAGCACTTCCTGGCCGGATTGGGAGTCCAGTGCGCCAGTCGGTTCGTCCGCCAGAATAATCTCGCCGCCGTTGATAAGCGAGCGAGCGATACTGACGCGCTGCTGCTGACCGCCGGAAAGCTGGCCGGGTTTGTGATCCTCTCGGCCTTCCAGACCCAGTCGTGCCAGTAACTGCGTGGCCCGTTGACGTCGCTGTTCGCGGCAGCTGTTGGCGTAAATCGCCGGGATTTCGACATTACTCAGCGCGCTGAGATCAGGCATCAGATGATAGCGCTGGAAAATGAAGCCAATATGCTCGCGGCGTAATCTGGCAAGTTCATCCGGCGACAAGTGAGCGGCATTTTGGCCACCGATGTAATAGTCGCCGCGGTCCGGCACGTCGAGGCAACCCATGATATTCATTAGCGTTGACTTGCCGGAACCGGAAGCGCCGATGATAGCCACCCATTCACCGGCGGCAATGGTCAGGTTGATGTTCTTCAGCACCGTCAATGCCTGATCGCCGTGGGTATAAGTGCGGCTGATGCCCTTTAGCTCAATGATATTGTTCACAGGAATATGCCATCCTCAGCCGATTTGGCGCTGGGCTGTGACAGCACCACACGTTCACCGACTTTCAGCCCGCTGAGGATTTGGATGTCGAGGTTATCGGTGATGCCAGTTTTCACCTCGCGCATTTCCAACTGACCACTTTGGGTCAGCACCCGCACTTGCTGTTTTTTTCCTTCGGTTTTCTGCACCGCCTGGATCGGCACCAACAGGGTGTTTTTGGCGTTCTCACGTAACAGCGAAACCTGTGAGGTCATGCCGATACGTAGGCTGTTTTCCGGGTTGGGCACGTCCAGCAGCGCGTTGTAGTACACAGAGGCATTTTTTGAAGTGTCGGAGTCGGTAGCGGAGCTGCTGCTGGCACCGGGCGCATCGTCTTTCATCACCGATTCCGGCGCCAGCTCGATGGTACGCAAGGTGGCATAGTAGCGCCGATCCGGCTCAGAGAAAATGGAGAAGTAGGCCTTCTGGCCTGCGAAAATATGGGTGATGTCGGCCTCGGATATCTGCGCTTTGATGGTCATCACGTCCAACCGCGCTAGCTTGATGATGGTCGGCGCACTCTGGCTGGAATTTACCGTTTGGCCTTGCTGCGTGACCACGGCGATGACGATGCCGTCCATCGGTGCCAACACCTGGGTGTAGCTCAAATCGACTTTTTTCTTTTCGACGTCTACCTGCATCTGCACCAGCTTGGCGTTAAGCGACAAAAGCTCGGCACGGGTGGTGGCAAGTTGCTCTTCGGCTTTTTCGAAGTCTTCACGGGAGCTGGCCTCGTCGTTCAACATGCGGCGTTGGCGCTTGAAGTGCGATTCGGCCTGCTTTAGCTGCGCTTGTTTAGCCTGCCGGTCAGCTTTGACGATGTTGAGTGCCGCTTCGGCGGTGCGCAGCTCGTTGCGCTGCGGCAGAGAGTCGATATCGGCGACCAGTTGCCCTTTGGTGATCCGGTCGCCCAGTTTTACCTTCAGTGATTTGACCTGACCGGACACCTGTGCACCAACGTTGACGCGTTCGAACGCGTCAAGGCGGCCGGTGGCCAGGACGGCATTCTCAATATCGCCCAGCCGCACGGGTGCGGTAACGTAAGCGGGCGGCGGCGGGCGTTGCCAATAGATCACCAGCGCAACGGCGCTAACGATGAATACGGCGGCGATAAGTGTCAGGCGGTGAGCAGTGAGTTTCATTAGCAGAGTGTCCGGTGTTTTCATAGCGATAAAAGCGGCCATCCCAATGATCCATCATGGCGGTGTTAGTGTTAACGGGGAGTAAACGCCCGGCATATTCCCGCTGGAAACACGATTATTGTTGTCACGTAGTTTGATAAAGAGGGGGAGCTTGGTTGCGCTGGATGCAAAACAGATAACAAAAATTAAGGAATTTAAGATGTGATGATGGTGAGTCGTCACCCCCAGAATGTTGAGGATGACGACAATCGCCTTAGGGCGGCGGCTAGTTTATTTTTTGCAAGGTGCCGCGAACATGTTTACTGGCGCGGCGCGCCTGCCATGCCAGTAAGCAGCCCGCCAGCATCACGATGGCGAGCGACAACTTAGGCTCAATCGGTAAGGCCATAGCCAACAGGCCCAGCCCAGCACCACCGGCCATCTGAACAAAGCCCACCAACGCGGAGGCGACACCTGCTTCATTGGCGTAAGGTTCCAGCGCATAGCTGGTGGCCGGCCCCATCATAAAGGCTAAACCGGCACAGGCGCTGGCGACAGGTAACATATAGACCAGCCAATGGTTTTGTGTTTCCGCCGCTAACTGCGTTAGGCCAAACAGTAGCCCCAGAGCGCCCAACGCCATCAGCCAGCTACCGACCATTAAGCAGGTCGGGCGGCCCACTTTTTGGATAATCCGATTGGCAAAAAAGCTGACGGCCATGATCCAAAAGCCATTGGCGCCGAAAACCAGCGAGAATTGCAGCGGGCTAAGCCCCGCGCCCACCATCAATACATTGGGGGCCAGCGAGACATAGGTTAACGCCATGCCCATCGCCCCCGCATTCACCAGTGAAAATTTCAGAAAACGCTCATCACGCAAAATGCGCAGATAATTTTTGATTGGCAAGCCGTTTGAGGGCTGGGTATCCACCGGGCGAGTTTCTGGTAGAAAACAGATGATGAGGATTAAGACCAGTAAGCCGTACAGCGCCAGGAACCAGAAGGGGGCGCGCCAGCCAAAAGCTTCCGCCAGTAATCCACCCAGTAGTGGTGCCAACGCGGGGACGATATTTAATGTCCCATTAAGGAAACCAAAGGCACGGGCGGCTTCATTGCCGTTGAGGCGGTCACGCACGCCACTGAATGCCACCACCGCCGTACAGCAAACCGCCACACCTTGTAACAGACGGGAGCTGACGAACATCAGCGGGCTGACCGCTAGCGCGGCCATAGCCGCACCCAGCATGTAGAGGATGATGCCGATGATGGCGATCGGTTTGCGGCCATATTTATCAACCAATGGCCCGGCAATGAGCTGACCCAAACCCAGCACCAATATGAACAGGGCAATGGTGGATTGGATCAGTGACTCGCTACTCTGCAGCCCTTTGGCAATCGCCGGGATGGTCGGTAAGTAGAGGTCGATACCTAAGGGGCCAAGTAAAATCAGGCTTAACAGCAGGAAAAGAAATTTTTGCATAACAATAAAACAACATCCAGAGAACAAAGGCCGCAAGGATAAATAATTTGCTGGCAAATGAGAAGATTGGGTATGACCCACTTAATAGCGGTGACAACGTCACTTTTCGGGGTGCTTAGTGCCGTGAATAGAGTACTACAACTAATAATTTATCTCTTGTTATTCATCAGTTAACTTATGATGTGATTAACTGATTAGTGCGATTAACTAATAGTGCGATGTTCTAACCAGTGCTCCAACTTGATGGCGGGCAGTGCCTCAGAGAAGAGAAAGCCCTGACCAATCTGATAACCTTGCCGGCTCAATAAGGTGCGCTGGGCTTCATTTTCCACCCCTTCGACAATCACCGACAGCTGTAGGCTCTCGCCAATGCGTATCACCGCCTCACTGAGGGTGCGGCTGGTTTCGTCATATTCAAGATCATGGACAAAACTCTTATCCAGCTTTATTTCATCCAGATCCAAACGGCGCAGGTAACTCAGGCTGGAGTAGCCGGTGCCGAAATCATCCATCGATAACCGCACGCCCAGGCGATGAATTTTCTCTATGGTGGCGAAAATGGCCGGATTATTCTCGATCAAAATATCTTCGGTGATCTCCAACGTCAGATCCTGTGGCGGCAAGTGGTAATGCTGCAAGATATGGAGGATCATCTCCGGCAGACCCGGATTATGAAAGTTGGTGGGGGATAAATTGACTGAAACAGAGGGGATGTCAATCCCGCGCAAGCGCCAGTCGGCTAACTGTTGGCAGGCGGTCTCAATTGCCCACAGCGCCAGTTCGTTAATCAGGCCACACTCTTCGGCGATAGGAATAAAGCGCTGCGGGGGGATACTGCCCAGTATCGGGTGGTTCCAGCGGCTAAGGGCCTCCACCCCATACAGATGCCCATCTTTCAACATCACTTGTGGCTGATAAAATAGCTCAAGGGAGCCGATATGAAAGGCGTGGCGCAGGGCATCTTCCATATCTTGCCGTTGCTGATTGAGATTATTCATCTCGGCGCTAAAGAAATTAAAATGCCCGCGCCCCATATTTTTGGCCTTATGCATGGCGATGTCAGCATGGTTCATCAGCGTATCCATATCCAGACCATTTTCTGGATATAAGCTGATCCCGATACTGGCTGAGGGAATAATATTGACGCTGGCTATCTGGCAAGGTTGAGACAGCTGGCTGAGAATTTTCTCAACTTTTAGGGTGGCTTGCTGCATGGTGCAGGGGGCCAAAATAATAATATATTCATCACCGGACAGGCGGCCAATAATGTCACTTTTGGTCAGGTCGTTGCGCAGACGCTGGGCGATTAAGGCGAGCAGTTCATCGCCAGCCCCTTGACCGAGTGAGTCATTCACTTGCTTGAAACGATCCAGATTAATCACTAATACCGCCAGTGTGTGACCCATTTCAGTGGCTATGGCGATGGCTTGTTTGGCATAAACCTGAAACTGGCTGCGATTTGGCAGCCCGGTCAGTGAATCATAAAAGGCTAAATGCTGAATTTGCTTACGTGATTGCTCGCGTTCCATCGCCAGAGAGCACAAGTTGGCAATGAGCTTTACCAACTGACAGTGGAACTCACTGGGGCCACGTACCTCTTTGTAGTAAAAAGCAAAGGTGCCCAGAATCTCAGCCTGGCTGGATAGGATGGGGGTTGACCAACATGCCCGCAACCCATGGGGCAGGATGAGATGGCGATAGTTCTCCCATAGCGGATCAGTTGTAATATCTTGTACTTCCACTGCCAGTTTACGAAATGCCGCCGTCCCGCATGAACCCGCTATCGGGCCGATGGGCACGCAGGAGAGTGCGGCGGTGTAAATCAGGGGCAGGCTAGGGGCGGCGAGGTGGCTAAGGTAATTTTGTCCGCTGGCTTGTAAAATGCTGGCGGTCACTTCGGGAGCAATGCGCTCAACTTCATGGCACAGTAAGGACATCACCTCTTCGAGGGGGCGCTCCCGGACCAGGGCTTCCAGCACCCGATATTGCAGCACTTCATACATTTTGGTCAGGGTGATATCAGTGAGTACACCGATGCTAAAATTCGGTTTTCCCTGTTCATCCACCAGTGAGTTGATGACGGCGGAACACCAGTGGGGTTGGCGATCTTTGCCATAGAAAAGTTCTTGAGGCAGCAGTTGTTGACGGGCATTGGGTGAAGTGGCATCCATCATTGCCAGCTGCACATGGTGTTCGCTTTGCAGCAAATCAACCATATTTTGCCCCATCGCCTGTTCTGGTGTGTAACCGAAAAGCTTAGTAAATCCTTGATTAATATAGATCGCCTCTTGCCCATTATCACTGTTCGCCGTGATAAACATGGCGCTGTCACTGCGATCCGTTAACTGGGTTAACAGTTGCACCCACTCCTGAGTGGCATCTTGCTGCTCAATTAAAAAAGTGATGTCTTTGGCGATTTTCACCATGTGAGTCACCGGGCCGTCAGGGCCAGGGACCGGCTGATAAATAGCCGCTAACCAGACAGTTGAACCATCTTTGTGCAATCGCTTAAAGCTGCCTTCCAGTGACTCCCCCGCCAGTAAGCACTTTTTAATCTTCTGATACTCTTCGCAGGTGGCGTAGTCTGAGTGGCAAAACATTAAATGATGTTGACCAATGACCTCCTCACGTTGATAGCCAAAATAATCAAGGTAGTTTTGATTAACCGCAATAATATGGCCGGAAAGATCAAATTCAATAATAGCTAATGAGCTATCCAGCGCGGTTAATAACGCACTATTTTCATTGTATTCAGACTGCGTGGCTTCTTGCAATGCTGCTGTTTTTTTAGCCTTCATGGAAAATTCCTATGCAAAATAAGCGCTTGGCAGTCTATTACTTCAATAAAATCACCTTGATAGCCATGGAATAACACCATTCTTTAATAAATAACATAGGATAAATGACAAATGTTTAGCGAAAATTAATGATAAAAGTATTAAAGATGAAAATATTAAAGATACGACAGTCTTAATTATTCTCACCCTCACTCAATGAACAGATGGTGGGCAAGGCAAGATTAGTCATTAAGTTTAGTCGATAATTGGGACGGCAAATAGGGTATTTATAGTTGGCATGTGACAGCAAGTGACAGCAAGTGAACTATTTTTCACTAAGCCATTGGGTGGAATAAATTCTATTTTAACTGGCGGGGTAAATGCCATTACCTGACAAAATGGCTATCAGGTAATGGCGATAAAGGCAGAGGTTATGACGGGCTATCCATCGAACCGAAGCGGCCACTGTTAAAGTCAGCAATGGCTTCGTTGATCTGTTGCTGGGTATTCATCACAAATGGCCCGTAACCGACAATAGGCTCATCAATAGGTTCGCCACTGAGCAACAGCAGCAGAGCGTCATTATTGGCCTCGATAGTCACGGTGCTGCCCGCCGCGTCCAGCAGCACCATTTCGGCATCACGGGCAATGGCATCACCATTAACCAGCACACTACCTCGCAGCACGATCAAGGCGGTGTTCCAGCCAACAGGCAGGGAGAACTCAGCACTTTTCCCCTGATTTAGCCGGATATCCCAAACGTTCAGTGGTGAGAAGGTGTGAGCAGGGCCCTGTTCACCGGCGTAATCACCGGCGATAACGCGCAGGCTACCGGCATCCTCAGGTAACGCGACCTGAGGAATGCTTTCACTGCCAATAGCCTGATAGCCCGGCGCGGTCATCTTGTCTTTGGCTGGCAAGTTGACCCACAGCTGCACCATTTCAAAGGCACCGCCACGCTGAGCGAAAGTCTCTGCATGAAACTCTTCATGCAGAATTCCGCCACCCGCCGTCATCCACTGAACATCACCGGGGCCGATAATGCCGCCTTTGCCGGTTGAATCACGATGCTCAACTTCCCCATGATAGACAATGGTGACTGTTTCAAAACCGCGATGCGGATGTTGCCCAACACCCCGGCGATGGGTGGTTGGCGTGAAATCCGCAGGTCCGGCGTAGTCTAACAATAGGAAAGGGCTAAGCTGTTTGCCATGGCTCTGATAGGAGAACAGTGAGCGCACCGGGAAACCATCACCCACCCAATGTTGGCGTGGCGCACGATATATGCCTTGGACTTTTTTCATCTTAATCTCCTTACAACAGCATGAATAGGGTATAGCAGCCTTGCGGTAAAACGCACCAGCTGCAAGTTGAAGAAAGTATATATTTGGGATAATTTAAGTGCCAGATAGCAAAATTAAGCATCAGTGTCCTATTATTGGAACAATGATAGTGACGATGGCAGGATAACAACGAGACAGACATGCAAGATCTCAATGATCTCTACTATTACGCCGAGGTAGTGGAACACGGTGGTTTCAGTGCCGCAGCGCGGGTACTGGGCTTACCAAAATCAAAGCTCAGTCGGCGAGTGGCACTGCTGGAAGAGCGATTGGGGGTGCGGCTCATTCAGCGCTCAACGCGGCGCTTTGCGGTGACAGACGTCGGGCGTACCTATTACGAGCATTGTAAGGCGATGCTGGAAGAGGCGCGGGCCGCTCAGGAGTCAATTGATTTAACCCGCGCAGAGCCACGAGGCGTGGTGCGCATCACCTGTCCTGTGGCGCTGTTGCAGACCACCGTCAGTAGCATGTTGGCGGATTTTATGGCCAGTTGCCCCTTGGTGACCCTCCATCTTGAAGCGACCAATCGACAGGTGGATTTGGTGGCGGAAGCCATTGATATTGCCATCCGTGTGCGGCCACCGCCGTTGCAAGACAGTGACCTGGTGCTGAAGGTGTTGGGCAATCGCTGTCAGTGCCTGGTGGCCAGCCCTGAATTGATCACCCGACAGGGCGCCGTCACGGCTCCTGCGGATCTGAGTGGCTGGCCGAGCCTCGGATTAGGGCAACCCCAGCAGGAGTTTATCTGGCGTTTAGACGGGCCAGAGGGGGCACATGCTGCCATTTATCACCAGCCACGACTGGTCACCGCTGACATGACCACACTGCGCAGTGCAGCACAGCGTGGTGTCGGGGCGGTACAACTGCCAGTGATGATGGTGGCAGAGCAGCTGGCACAGGGGTCATTAGTTCGGCTATTACCGGCTTGGTCGCTGCGCCATGAGATTATTCATGCAGTCTTTCCATCACGGCGCGGTCTGCTGCCCTCGGTGCGCAGTGTGCTGGATTATCTGGCACTGCGTTTTAGCCAACTGGATGACCGATAAAAGTAGGCCATTATGGCAAATCAGTGTTTAGGGTAGATCAATGTTTATGGCGGTGATGTGAATCGGGAAAATGGGGATGAGTGTGCGTCATTGGGCGGTGTTGGTGGCGATGCTTATGCGGCACGCCGGTGACAATGGGGAGGTCATGTGAGTGGTGGTGATGCTCGTCATGGATATGCGTGTGCTCGTGTTCCAACTCATCATGAATATGTTGATGCTCATGCTGTTCCGTCAGATGCAGCCAAATGCCTAGCGCCATCAGTAGGCCCGCCAGAATCAATGGTAGCGTGACAGTGTCACCCATGATGACGGCTAATACCGCGCCTAAAAAGGGGGCAATAGAAAAATAAGCGCCAGTGCGTGCCGTACCAAGATGGCGCAAGCCAATGACAAACAGCGCCAGACTCACGCCATAGGCGAAAAATCCGACCAGTAGGGCGCCCGCCAGATTTGCCAGTGGCGGTAAAGTTGCGCCGAGCGCAAAAGCTAAGCTGAGATTCACCGCGCCAGCCACCAGACCTTTGACGGCGGCAATCCAGGTGGCATCCGTCAGCGAAACTTTGCGGGTCAGATTATTATCGATACCCCAGGCAAAACATGCGCCCAGGATCGCCAGCGTAGGCCACAGGCCAGTAAAACGCGCTTCGCCCGGCCAGCTTAAAATGGCCGCGCCAGCCACAATCACTATCATGCCCAGCGCAATACGGCGGTCAAAATTCTCTTTGAAGGCGAACCAGGCTAGCAGGGCGGTGAACACCCCTTCGGCATTGAGCAGCAAGGATGCACCCGAAGCTGGCATGGCGGTGAGGCCAATCATCAGTAGCACCGGAGCCACAATACCCCCCGCCGTAATCGCGCCGATAAACCACAGCAATTCGTTACGCGGCAGGTTGACGGCAGCTGCGCGCGTGATCAGTCGATAGAGCGCTAACCCTGCTCCTGAGCCAAGATAGAGTAAGCCCGCCAGCAGCCACGGGCTGACGGTATTGAGTAATTGCTTTGCCAGTGGGGTGCCGGCACCAAATAGCACCGCAGCGGTTAATGCTGCCAGGACACCCGGCTGCCGTAGTCCATCATGCCATTTCATGGGGTTAACTCTGAGGATCATAAGGAGAGCTAATTTTAGCGCAAGAGAAGGCCGGAAAACCGTTTCTGCATCAGAAATTATTGATCAGAAAAGAGTCACCGGCCATTTTAGCTTAATTATCAACTGTCTGTTTATGGAACAATTCGCGGAAGACCGGGTAGATATCTTCAGGTTCACGGATATGTTGCATGGCAAAATTCTCAAATTTCGCCTGTAGATCTTCATATTCACGCCACAGAGTTTGGTGAGCGCGGCGGGTTATCTCAATGTAGCTGTAGTAACGCACCATCGGCAGCAGTTTTTTCGCCAGTAACTCATGACACAGCGGTGAGTCATCGGCCCAGTTATCCCCATCAGAGGCTTGGGCGGCATAGATATTCCACTGTGCAGGATCGTAACGCTCCTGAACCACCTCATCCATCAGCTTCAGTGCGCTGGAGACGATAGTCCCACCGGTCTCTTGCGAATAGAAGAACTCTTGCTCATCCACCTCTTTGGCTTGCGTATGGTGGCGGATATAGACCACATCAACGTTTTTATAGGTTCGGCTCAGGAACAGATAAAGCAGGATGTAAAACCGCTTTGCCATATCTTTGGTCGCCTGATCCATCGAACCGGACACATCCATCAGACAGAACATCACCGCCTGACTGGATGGTTCAGGCCGTTTTTCATAGTTTTTATAGCGCAAATCAAAAGTATCAATAAAAGGCACACGGGCGATTTTTTGCTTTAACTCGGCAATGGCTTTACGTACTCGCTCCTCTTCCAGCAATTGCGCCGGTTCAGAGTTTTCCAACAGACTGAGTGTCTCTTCTAACTCACGCAGCTCGCGGCGCTTACTGGCCGTCATGGCGGTACGCCGAGCCAGTGAGTTTTGCAGCGAGCGAACCACACTGATATTGGCCGGCACTCCATTAGAGGTGTAACCCGCGCGGTGGGTTTTAAATTCTGTTAGCTGCTTATACTGATTTTTCTTCAGGTTAGGCAGGGCGAGATCTTCAAACAGCAAGTCAAGGTACTCATCTTTGGAGATCTGAAAGACAAATTCATCCTGGCCTTCACCGTCCTGACCCGCATTCCCCTGACCGCTTCCGCTACCACCGCCGCCACCTGGTGGGCGTTCGATACGGTCATTGGTGACAAAATGGTCATTGCCAGGGTGTACCCGGTGACGTAACCCGCCCCGCCCCTGATGGAACATTGGCTCATTAATATCATCAATAGGTATCGAGACTGACTCACCACTCTCAATATCAGTAACCGACCTTTTGTTGATGGCATCGGAAATCGACTGTTTAATTTGCGACTTATAGCGGCGCAAAAAGCGCTGGCGATTAACCATGCTTTTGTTTTTGCCGTTAAGTCGTCTGTCAATAAAGTAGCCCATATATCCCCCAAACGACTCCGCCTGCATTTTCCACGTTGTTGCTGTGTTGGCTGCTTTCACTCACCCCAGTCACTTAGTGGACTAAGCTCCTGGGGCCTCATTCAGTTGCCGTCTTGCCACAGGGTTATGACGATTTTCTGACTCGCAGATACCATTCACACAGCAAGCGAACCTGCTTGCGGGTATAACCTTTCTCCATCATCCGATCGACAAAGTCATCATGTTTTTTCTGCTCATCCGTTGAGGTCTTGGCATTAAACGAGATAACCGGCAGTAACTCTTCGGTGTTAGAGAACATCTTCTTCTCAATCACCGTGCGCAGCTTCTCGTAACTGGTCCAGTTTGGATTGCGGCCACTGTTATTCGCTCTGGCGCGCAACACAAAGTTGACGATTTCATTGCGGAAATCTTTCGGGTTGCTGATACCCGCAGGTTTTTCAATCTTCTCCAGTTCAGCATTCAGCGCCTCACGGTCAAACAGTTGCCCGGTGTCTGGATCTCGATACTCCTGATCCTGAATCCAGAAGTCGGCATAGATAACATAGCGGTCAAAAATGTTCTGACCATACTCAGAGTAGGACTCCAGATAAGCAGTCTGGATCTCTTTACCGATAAATTCGGCGTATTTCGGGATCAGATAGCCTTTCAGGTGCTCAAGGTATTTCTCCGCCACATCCTGCTGGAACTGCTCACGCTCGATCTGTTGCTCCAGTACATAGAAGAGGTGTACCGGATTGGCCGCAACTTCAGCATGATCAAAGTTAAACACTCGGGAGAGGATTTTAAAGGCGAAACGGGTAGAGAGACCGTTCATCCCTTCGTCCACCCCGGCGTAGTCTCGATACTCCTGATAAGACTTGGCTTTCGGATCGGTATCTTTCAGACTTTCACCGTCATACACCCGCATCTTGGAGTAAATGCTGGAGTTTTCTGGCTCTTTCATCCTGGAGAGAATCGAGAAGCGGGCCAGTGTTTCCAAGGTGCCAGGGGCGCAAGGTGCATGGGTCAACTCACTGTGATTCAACAGTTTGTCGTAGATCTTGATCTCTTCTGATACACGCAGGCAATAAGGAACCTTGACGATATAGACACGGTCAAGAAATGCCTCATTATTTTTGTTATTACGGAAGGTGACCCACTCTGATTCATTCGAGTGGGCAAGAATAATGCCGCTGAATGGCAGGGCGGATATCCCCTCAGTACCGTTATAGTTCCCTTCCTGAGTGGCCGTCAGCAGGGGATGCAGCACCTTAATCGGCGCTTTGAACATCTCGACGAACTCCATAATCCCTTGGTTAGCACGGCATAAAGCACCGGAATAACCATAAGCATCGGGGTCGTTTTGCGCATGGTTTTCCAACTTACGGATATCAACCTTACCCACCAGCGCAGAGATATCCTGGTTGTTTTCATCGCCAGGTTCCGTCTTCGCTATCGCAATCTGTTCAAGAATCGAAGGCCAGACTTTAATCACTTTAAACTTAGTGATGTCCCCGCCAAAATCATGCAGGCGCTTGGCCGCCCACGGCGACATAATGGTGCCGAGATAACGGGTCGGGATGCTGTACTCTTTGGCCAGAATCGCCGCATCTTCTTGCGGGTTGAACAAACACAAAGGGTGGTCATTGACCGGGCTGCGCTCGCCATTGGCACTTAAAATATAGATAGGCACCCGCTGCATTAGTGCTTTTAGGCGTTCAGCCAGTGATGACTTACCACCACCCACTGGGCCGAGTAAATAGAGGATCTGTTTCTTCTCTTCCAGCCCTTGAGCGGCGTGTTTGAGATAGGAGACTATCTGTTCTATGGCCTCTTCCATGCCATAAAACTCTTCAAAAGCAGGGTAACGGGCTATAACCCGGTTAGAAAATAGCCGAGACATGCGGGACTCTAGTGCGGTATCGACCATGACTGGCTCACCAATAGCCATCAGCAGACGCTCAGCCGCATTGGCATAAGCACTGCGATCTTGCTGGCAGATGGTGAGGAACTCCTGCAGTGTGAACTCTTCGTCCTTGGCCGCCTCATAGCGTTGGCGATAGTGATCAAATATGTTCATAGCGATGCCCGTCCTGTTTGAATGGTTGGGAACATAAAATAGTAGTAGCGCTTTATTGGGTTAAAATTTTGAAACTACTACCTTATTGTTATGGTCGCGTCTCCTCTAAAGGTCAAGTTAGTCTTAACCGACGATTTGCCACCCATAGAGCAATAAATAACCATTGTTCGGTAATTAAAGCTATTTTTTATTTCATTGTCAGTGTTTTATATATGAGTAATTGAACTTATCTATTTGAATATCTCGTTATTTTATTGTGATCAAATCGACGTAAATTTTTGGTTATCACCCGTCCAATAATTGATGGTAAGTTGTACAGGCAAGATGAATGTCTGACTAAGCTGTGTAAAGATTTCGCCACTGGCAACCAATTGATTTACACTAAGTTA
The DNA here is from genome assembly GCF_963892745.1 of Yersinia sp. Marseille-Q3913. Lineage (NCBI taxonomy): Bacteria > Pseudomonadati > Pseudomonadota > Gammaproteobacteria > Enterobacterales > Yersiniaceae > Yersinia > Yersinia sp. Marseille-Q3913. The sequence goes on from NZ_CAWQAF010000010.1 coordinate 23,773, forward strand.
ACTAATTATTTTTTACCAAAGGGATTTTATCTGTGAGAAAGAGTTATCTAAAAGTGAAACAAATAAAAACATTGGCTGTATTGGCAGTGGCTACGGCTGTTTGTATGCCGACGGCAATGGCGGGAACCTGGTCTCTGGGGGCTTCTGCCTTAGTGAGCCCTGACCCTTATCGTGGCAAGAATGACCGCGTCTATCCGGTCCCGATCATCTCTTATGAGAGTGATAACTTCTACTTCCGCACCTTGGCTGCCGGCTATTACCTGTGGAATGATGATAGCAACCGCCTGTCAATCGATGCTTATTTTCTGCCGCTGCACTTTAAGCCGGGTGACAGTGATGATTACCAGATGCAGCAGTTGGACAGACGTCGCAGCACCATGATGGCCGGTATGTCATATTCTCATATTGAGGATTGGGGCACCTTGCGTGCAGCCTTCTCGGGTGATGTGCTGGATAACAGTGGCGGCTTTATCGGTGATTTCGCCTACCTTTACCGCTATAGCGTCGATAGCTGGACACTGACACCAGGTGTGGGTGTGAGCTGGAGCAGTGGCGATCAAAACAGCTACTATTACGGTGTCAGCAGCAGGGAGTCTGCCCGCAGTGGCTTAGCGCAATACAACCCAAGTGACAGCTGGGCACCATATCTGGAGTTATCAGCTAACTACAATATCAATCCAAATTGGAATGCTTTCTTTACTGGCCGTTACATGCGTTTAGCCAATGAAGTGAAAAATAGCCCAATGGTTGATGCTTCATACAGTGGCGTGTTGTGGACGGGTGTGACCTATAGCTTCCGCTAATTTAGCGTAGATGATATTTGAGGTTGATGACAAACCTATTTTGTCACTCCGAAACTGGCGGGGCGACTGCACCGATGGGCGCTCCGACGGCTCACGCCGTTACGACCCATCCGGCACATTTCCCCGCTTATCAACTTTGTCAGCAGTCAGAAATGGGGCATAGCGCCCCATTTCTGTTTCTAATAGCGGATAGCGCTATTAGCCATTTTTACGGCTGCGAATGGTCATGGCGAGACGCGCGGGGGCATCAGCAGTCGCGACCAAAGGCTGATTCACGCGCGCTGTTTCCACGCAAACCATTGTTTTATAGCCATCATTTGGCATATCCACCATGCTGCTAGACAACTCAGCCCCTGGATTCCAGGCAACCACATCACTTTGGTGATGATGGTGTACTTCAATGGTGCGTTTCAACGCGGCATCTTTGATCAGGCTGTAGGCATCTGGCTTGGTGTAGATACGGTCAGTTTGACCATCAAACACTAAGTCGCCTTGCTGTTTCGCATCGGCAATTTTCAGCACTTTATCGAGATAGGTATCACCTAAGCCACTGATCTTAATCTGGCTTATGTCGCCAATCTGGAAGTAAGTATGTAACGCCGCAACCGCCTGATAATCGCCGTGTGATTCCAACTCCATTTCGCACTCTTCACCCAACTTAAAGCGGGCAATCAAAGTGAATGGATGAGGCCAGAATTTGCGTGAAGCATCACTGTCTTCCAGGGTGAAGGTCAAAATCACGCCATTTTCATTTTCATCATGGGCACTGAGGGTCCATGGCAGAAGACGTGCAAAACCGTGTGACGGTTGTGCTGATGGGCCAAACCACGGCCAGCATATTGGCACACCACCGCGAATAGCGACACCGTCCTTAAATGGCGTGTTATTACTCAACCAAATAATCGGTTGTTCACCACTAGGTTGATAGGCTAATAAGTGTGCGCCCTGCAAGCTCACTGCCGCACGCACCTTCGGATGGGAAACAACCACGATGGGTAATTCATCCAACTGGCGTTGGCTGATGTAAGGTGAAATTTGTTCAACAACAGGTAGGGTGAATACTTTCTCGTTCATTCGTTTGGCCTTATGGGAAAGGGAGCTTGGGATCCATTGAACTTCAGTCTTTCGATAATATCACAGGCTTTAAATCTTGCAGCAAATGCAGGGCGTCGTTGTAGTAACTTATTGATATTGCGCAACTAAAATAAAAAAGCCACCCGAAGGTGGCTTTTGGCAGAGCTCGACATCAATCCAATTATTTGGAGATGTGAGAGATCAGATCCAGAACTTTGTTTGAGTAGCCAGTTTCGTTATCGTACCAAGAAACCAGTTTCACAAAGTTGTCATTCAGCGCGATACCTGCTTTAGCATCGAATACTGAAGTCAGTTTTTCGCCGTTGAAATCGGTAGAAACAACGTCGTCTTCGGTGTAGCCCAGAACGCCTTTCAGCTCGCCTTCTGAAGCTGCTTTGATTGCAGCACAGATCTCTTTGTAAGAAGCTGGTTTTTCCAGACGTGCAGTCAGGTCAACAACAGAAACGTTAGGAGTAGGAACGCGGAACGCCATACCAGTCAGTTTGCCGTTCAGTTCTGGGATAACTTTACCTACTGCTTTAGCAGCACCGGTAGAAGAAGGGATGATGTTCTGGGATGCGCCGCGGCCGCCGCGCCAGTCTTTGTGAGACGGGCCATCAACAGTTTTCTGAGTTGCGGTAGTTGCATGAACCGTGGTCATCAGCGCTTCAACGATACCGAACTTGTCGTTGATAACTTTAGCCAGTGGAGCCAGACAGTTTGTGGTGCAAGATGCGTTAGAAACGATCTCTTGGCCAGCGTATGCCTTGTGGTTAACGCCCATAACAAACATAGGGGTGTCATCTTTAGAAGGACCGGTCAGAACAACTTTCTTCGCGCCAGCAGCGATGTGCTTACGTGCAGTTTCGTCGGTCAGGAATAGGCCAGTTGCTTCAGCAACAACGTCAACCTTAACTTCGTTCCACTTCAGGTTAGCCGGATCTCTCTCTGCGGTAACACGGATGGTTTTACCGTTAACAACCAGATGGCCGTCTTTTACTTCTACAGTACCGTCGAAACGACCGTGGGTAGAGTCGTATTTCAGCATGTACGCCATGTAGTCAGCGTCCAACAGATCGTTGATTGCAACGATTTCGATGTCAGAACGTTCTTGAGCAGCACGGAAAACAATGCGACCGATACGGCCAAAACCGTTGATACCTACTTTGATAGTCATATATTCCACCAGCTATTTGTTAGTGAATAAAAGGTTGGTTGTAAAATTACAAAAACCTTACCGAGCGTCAAGCGGAATCGTGTCAATTATTGCTACAAATCAAACCAGGGTAGGTAGATTGAACATTAATCGCGCGTTTCCAGATACGATTAGCCTCATTTTTATATTGGGGCGAATTATTCAGTTTAAAGTGAGAATCCATAATATTTGAGATTTTTATCACATTTATACCGTTAACACCTCGATGGCATACAGTTTAGGACAATTTTAAATGCTTTGTTGTTAATTTTTTGTTATTATTAGACGTTGTTTTCGTTGACTTTATTCCCTGCCAGAGAATCGCACAAATGGCTAAAGAGCTGAACCCTACAGAAAATATTGAGAAACTCTCCGATATTCAGCGGCATGTCACCCAGCAACGGGGGACGGAAGCGCCTTTTAGCGGCAAATTGCTGCATAACAAGCGTGATGGCGTCTACCAGTGTCTGTGTTGTCACCAGCCACTTTTTATCTCAGAATCAAAGTTCGATTCTGGTTGCGGTTGGCCGAGTTTCTATCAGCCGCTTGATGCAGACTCTATCCGCTATGTTGATGATTACTCACATAATATGCATCGCGTGGAGATTCGTTGTGGCAATTGTGATGCGCATTTAGGGCATGTTTTCCCTGATGGGCCACAGCCTACCGGTGAGCGCTATTGCGTAAATTCGGCGTCACTGAATTTTGTTGACGATCAAAATGGCGAGCAAATAGCGGGCTAAATAGCTGTTAATGTCACAATTTGGCGTATGAAAAATCGATTCAGCTTATTATTCATTTAGCTAAGGATGCTCTGATGGAGCTTGAAGATCTGATTTCAGTGATGACACCTGAAATTTACCAGCGTTTAGTCCAGGCAGTCGAGCTGGGTAAATGGCCGGATGGTGTGGCGCTGACACCGAAGCAGAAAGAGAACAGCCTGCAAATGGTCATGTTATGGCAAGCACGTCATAACGAGGATGCACAGCATATGAGCATTGGCACCGATGGCCAGATAGTGATGAAAACCAAGCAAGAGCTGAAGCAGCAATTTAGCCAGCCGACATTGGTTAAACTGAAACCAGAGTAGGGCACTGCCTGCAAGCTGATTGGCAAATGTAATATCTGTGCGAATCAATGGAGCCTATCTGGCTCCGTTGATGCTTATACCACCAAGCGGTTATCCACGAGTGGGATTAATTTCAGCCACAAATTGTGCCAGCGTTTGTAAGTCAGCCCCCGCCTTGCTCATCACATCAAACGCTTGCTGGCTATCCTGCGGTTGTAAATTTACGCCGCGGCAACCGTCACTGATGACCGTGGTTTGATAACCTAAAGATAATGCATCTAGCACGCTGTATTTTACGCAGTAATCTGTTGCTAGCCCCATAATATACAAGCGATCTATACCTTGCTGCTGCAACCAATCATCCAGCGCTGTTTTACTCCGCCGACCATTGTCAAAGAAAGCGCTATAGCTATCGACGTCAGGATCTTGCCCCTTGCGGAAGGTGGCGGTGATGGCCTCTTGCTGCAATTGCGGATGCCAATCAGCTCCCGGCGTATGCTGCACACAATGTACTGGCCACCAGACTTGTGGCAGCCCATTCAGCTCCCCGATAGTACCCGGCACCGCATTCGAATTGATGGCAAAGCTACGGTGGTCCGCAGGGTGCCAATCCTGGCTGGCGATAACGGCTATCTGTTGCTGGAGGCAAGCATTAATGGCCTGATTCGCAATGGCAATCACGCGATCGCCATCGGTCACCGCCAGCGCCCCGCCGAGGCAGAAATCATTTTGCAGATCAATTAAAAGTAAGGCTGTGTTCATTGATACCCCGTAGGATCACTGAGTGTCGGTTAATTCCCCACGCAGGTTTTGTTGCATTAACCGGCGAATGTCTTCAGGGGATAGAGATTGGCTCAACAAATAGTGCAGCTTGGTCAGTGCCGCTTCAACCGTCATGTCAAAGCCACTGATCACCCCGGCATGAGCCAACGCATTGCCGGTCGCATAACCTTCCATATTGACGCTACCAGAGATGCATTGCGTCAAATTGATCACCACAATGCCGCGTTCGCTGGCGTTTTTTAACTCGTCGAGTAACTCCGCTTTTTGCGGCGCATTTCCCACGCCATAGGATCGCAAAATCAGTGCTTTCACTGGCTGCAACAGGAAGTTACGCACCACAGCCCCGGAAATGCCGGGGTAGATAGTGACCACGCCAATGGGTTGCGGTGTAATGTTATGGACGATTAATGGGCCGCTATTGAGTGGTGATTCAACTGATGCGATTCGCCGAATGTGGATACCTGCCTCGAGCAGAACGGAGAGATTCGGCGAGGCGAAAGCATCAAAGCCATCAGCATGGGCTTTCGTGGTGCGATTGCCGCGAAACAGTTTGTTATTAAAGAATAAACTGACCTCATTCACCGGGTGGTTGGCCGCCAGATAGAGGGCATTGAGCAAGTTGGTTTGCCCATCAGAGCGCAGCTCCGCCAGGGGGATCTGGGAGCCGGTGACAATCACTGGCTTGGACAAATTTTCTAGCATAAAGGAGAGCGCCGAGGCGGTAAAAGCCATGGTGTCGGTGCCATGTAAAATAACAAAACCATCGTATAAATCGTAATTCTGTTGAATATCATTGGCGATATGCTGCCAGTCTTCCGGCGTCATATCTGAGGAATCAATCAGTGGCGCATATTCATGGATAGTAAAATCGGGCATTTCAGGCCGATGGAACTCAGGCATTAGGGCAAGTTGGCGTTGCAGATGACCGGACACCGGAATGTATCCGTTTTCCGAGCGTTGCATACCAATAGTACCGCCCGTATAGGCAACATAAATAGATTTCTTCTGCATGAGCAATGGGACCTGAAAAGAGACTAAATGAGATGGAGGGATTATAGGGCGACTGGCGAGGAAAAAAAGCCCGACAGATGTCGGGCTAAGTTATTTTATGCTTTGACTAGCGGACATCACCGCAACTGAGGCATAAGGCATAACGGCTCTGTGGGTCATTCAGCGTATTAAGCAAGCTCGGCTGCTCTTTTACAGCTTGTGCCATGGCTGATATCGGTGCGGGTAACCATGCCTGAATAGCGGCAGGCAACATCGCCTGAACTGACGCACTCATTTGGCCGAAAATTAAGTCACTTAGGCTAGGTTCATCAACAAACCAATTCAACTGCCACGTTTTCAGTTTCGCCAGTTCGGCCACTTTCTTCACCGCATCATCAAAGTCACCTAATTGATCCACCAGGCCATTATTTTTAGCATCAAAACCAATCCACACATGGCCTTGAGCGATTTGATCCACTTGCTCTACAGTTTTGTGACGCGAGGTTGCGACCAGATCAATAAAGGTTTTATAGCCATTTTCGATATTAATTTGCATCATCTGAGAGAACTCAGGTGGCAAGTTTTTGGTAATGGAAATATCAGCCAGGGGTGAAGTCGCCACACCGTCGGTATGGACACCAATACTTTCGAGTGAGTTCTGGAAGGTATTAATCACCCCGAAAATACCGATTGAACCCGTGAGGGTGCTTGGGCTGGCGACGATATAGTTAGCTGGCGTTGAGATCCAGTAGCCACCGGAAGCGGCCATGCCACCCATTGACACCACCAATGGCTTATTAGCCGCACGTAAGGCTGACAACTCAGAGCGAATCAGCTCAGAGGCGCTTACGCTGCCTCCAGGGCTGTTGACACGCAAGATAACGGCTTTGATTTTCGGATCAAGACGCGCCTGACGGATTTGTGCCGCCAATGCATCACCACCGACGTTTCCTGGCGTCTGTGGGCCATCCATGATGGCACCGTTAGCAAAGATAACCGCTATCTGCTCGCCTTGTTGTGGAGCGGGTGTCGGTTGATAGTCATAAATACTGATATAATTGAAATCATTACTCTTTTTATTCCAACCGAAGGTTTTGATTAGCTCACTTTCTACGTCAGGACGTGAAGCCAATTGATCAACCAGTTTGTTGTCCAGCGCATACTTAGCCGTTGAACCACCGGCGGCTTGCAATCCACTGATAACACCTGCGGCACCGGGGAAGAGTTGCTCAGGTGTTAATTGCCGATTAGCGGCAACAGCGGTGAGATAATTTTGCCATAGCCCACCAATCCAGCGGCTGTCAGCTTCACGGGCTGCTGGTGACATATCATCGCGGATCATCGGCTCAACCGCAGATTTAAAAGTACCCACGCGGAAGATATTGGTGGTGACTTTGAGTTTTTCTAGCAACGATTTGTAATAGAGATTATTGCTGGCAAAACCATGTAGGTCGACGACACCTTGTGGTGACAGATAGATTTTATTGGCGAAGCTGGCTAAATAGTATTGATTCTGATTATAGCTGTCGCCAATGGCGTAAATAGGTTTGCCACTGTCACGGAATTCTCGAAGTGCTTTACCGATATATTGCAACGAGGGCTGATCAGCGCCAGTAAAGTCGCTCAGTGACAGTACTATGCCATTAATATTATTATCGTTTTTGGCGAGACGAATGGTTTCTACCACATCAAACAGCGAGTTTTCTTGTAATCGATTACTGGATGCCCCTAATAACTCGCGGCCCCATTGGCGCAACTTATTATTCACCGCCGGTTGATCAACCACCACGCCACTTAAATTAACTAATAATGCACCTTTTACCGGCTCTACCGGCTTAGTTTGGAACTGTAGGTAAACGCCGACACCGATTAAAATTAACAGTATAAGAAAAAGATTAAGAATAAATTCTCTGACAAAATTCAATAGACGCCAGGTCCACTTGAAAAAGCCAGAAAAAATTCGCCACAAAGTGTGCATGTTATCTCCAACAAAACGGTGCAAGTACGGCTATCCTAATGACCTGACGTACAAAAGTCAGCTTTAAATCTCAGAGAAACCTAGCTTATAGGTCAACACTGGTAACAAAACGACAACTTATGCTACCGTGATGAAAATGAAAATCGTTATCAGGAGAAAATGATGGATGCGTTGGAACTACTACTTAACCGCCGCTCGGCGTCCCGCTTAACCACCCCAGCCCCGGCAGGAGAGGCATTGGACCATATTATCCATGCGGCTATGCGTGCGCCAGATCACGGAACATTACAGCCGTGGCGCTTTGTTTTAATCGAAAATGATGGTTTGGAACGTTTTAGTCAATTGTTACAAAAAGCAGTTGAACACGATGGTGCCGATGAGACGGTATTGGCAAAGGCGAAGCAGGCACCTTTCCGCGCACCTTTAATTATCACGGTGATTGCACATGTAACGGAAAATCCGAAAGTACCCAACTGGGAGCAGGTGGTTTCTGCCGGTTGTGCGGTACAAGCGATGCAGATGGCGGCTTTAGCGCAAGGCTACAATGGCATTTGGCGTACCGGCTCCTGGACCCACCATCCGGTAGTCCGTCAGGGTTTTGCTTGCCGTGAACAAGATGAAATTGTTGGCTTCCTCTATCTCGGCACACCACTATTAAAATCTGCGACGAAAGTGACGCCACCTGATCACAGCACTTTTGTTCGCCATTTCTAATTGGTATACGTTTTTCTCAGGTTTTCTTTTGCAGCTTGTGGTTTTTATCGACCACAAGCTGCGTTTTCGCCTGCTTTGTGACCAACCTATCTGCCCAACAGCGGCTCTCTACTTACCAAGCCACGCCATAGGCGCTACCATAGGCACCCTGGATACTTGCCCTATAGCAGCATTCCGGACTAAATAGTTTACTGATTGATTAAACTGCTTATTACTGACCACCAGACGGGAGAGTGTTATGACATCGCCAGCGATACGTCTTACTCAATACAGCCACGGAGCGGGTTGCGGTTGCAAAATTTCACCTAAAGTGTTGGATAAAATTTTGCATTCTGATCAACAGAAATTTCTCGATCCCCGTCTGCTGGTGGGAAATGAAACACGTGACGATGCGGCGGTTTATGATATTGGCAGCGGCGTCGGTATTATCAGCACCACCGATTTTTTCATGCCGATCGTTGACGATCCCTTTGATTTTGGCCGAATAGCCGCCACCAATGCCATCAGTGATATCTATGCGATGGGCGGCAAACCTATTATGGCCATTGCGATCCTGGGCTGGCCGATTGATAAATTGGCCCCAGAAATAGCTCAACAGGTGATCGAAGGTGGGCGATCTGTTTGCCAGCAGGCGGGTATTTCTCTGGCGGGCGGTCACTCCATTGATGCACCTGAGCCAATTTTCGGTTTAGCGGTCACTGGTATTGTCAGCACTGAGCAGGTGAAGAAAAATAGTGCAGCCAAGGCGGGTTGTAAGCTGTTTCTGACCAAGCCGCTAGGTATCGGCATTCTGACCACGGCAGAAAAGAGAAGCAAATTACGACCTGAGCATCAAGGGATGGCGACTGCAACCATGTGTCAGTTGAATAAATCTGGCGCTGATTTCGCCCATATTCCTGGGGTGACGGCAATGACGGATGTGACCGGATTCGGTCTGCTGGGACATTTGAGTGAAATTTGCCAAGGTTCCGGGGTGCAGGCCACGCTGCATTTCTCCGCCATTCCACGCCTGCCCGCCGTTGAAGAGTATATTACCGAGGGATGTGTGCCGGGGGGGACGGAACGTAACTTCGACAGCTATGGTCATCTGATTGGCAAAATGTCTGATTTACAGAAAAAATTATTATGTGATCCGCAAACCTCTGGCGGCTTGCTGTTAGCTGTGTTGCCTGAAGCTGAAGCCGATGTGCAGGCCATTGCTGCGCAACATGGTTTGATACTCAGCCCCATTGGCGAGTTAAGCTCGCTGGATGGTAGCCGGGCACTGATTGAGATTACACCGTGACCTTTTCTTTGACATATTTACGCGGTGAATGATGCGACTTTTTATTGCCGAAAAACCGAGCCTGGCGCGGGCGATTGCCGATATCTTGCCAAAGCCGCATCGTCGGGGTGATGGATTCATTGCCTGTGGTAATGATCAAATGGTGACCTGGTGTGTGGGGCACTTGCTGGAACAGGCCCAACCGGATGCTTACGATAGCCGCTATGCCCGTTGGTCACTGGCTGATTTACCGATTATTCCTGAAAAATGGCGGCTACAACCACGCCCGTCAGTCAGTAAACAGTTGAATGTTATCAAACAGTTGTTACAGCAGGCTGATGAAGTAGTTCACGCGGGTGACCCTGATCGCGAAGGGCAGCTTTTAGTCGATGAAGTTCTGGATTACCTCGATTTGGTTGCCGAGAAACGGCAAAATGTGCGCCGTTGCCTGATTAACGATTTAAATCCGCAAGCGGTTGAACGTGCGGTGGAGCGCCTACGTTATAACCGGGAATTTATTCCCCTGTGTGTCTCCGCCTTGGCACGGGCTAGAGCTGACTGGCTCTACGGCATTAATATGACTCGAGCTTATACTATTCTCGGGCGCAATGCAGGCTATGACGGTGTTTTGTCCGTCGGCCGCGTGCAAACACCGGTATTGGGGCTGGTGGTACGTCGTGATGAAGAGATTGAAGATTTCATCCCCAAAGACTTTTTTGAAGTCAAAGCCCATATCGTCACCCCCGCTGATGAGCGTTTTATTGCACAGTGGCAGCCGAGTGACTCCTGCGAATCTTATCAGGATGAAGAGGGGCGGTTGTTGCATCGCCCACTGGCAGAGCACGTTGTGAATCGCATCACCGGCCAGCCCGCATTAGTCACCGCCTATAATGATAAACGGGAATCAGAAACCGCCCCGTTGCCATTTTCACTCTCGACCTTGCAGATTGAAGCCGCCAAGCGCTTTGGCTTGAGCGCGCAACAAGTGCTGGATATTTGTCAGCGACTGTATGAAACGCACAAATTGATTACGTATCCCCGTTCAGATTGCCGATACCTACCAGAGGAGCATTTCGCTGGGCGTCATTCGGTGCTTAATGCCATTAGCATTCATCAGGCAGATCTATTGCCGCTGGAGGTGATGGAGCGTGATCGCCGTAATCGTTGCTGGGATGATAAAAAAGTTGATGCGCACCACGCCATTATCCCGACCGCGCGGGCGAGTAAAGTGAATCTGACCAGCGACGAGGGCAGAGTCTATCGACTGGTGGCACAACAATATCTGATGCAGTTCTGCCCTGATGCACAGTTTAGAAAATGTGTCATTGAGCTGGATATTGCGGGTGGGAAATTTGTCGCTAAAGCCCGTTTTTTGGCGGAAGCTGGCTGGCGTACTCTGCTCGGCAATAAAGAGCGCGATGAGGAAAACGAAGGCGCGCCGTTACCCGTGGTAGAGAAAGGCGCAGAATTACTGTGTGAGCGTGGTGAGGTTGTTGAGCGACAAACCCAGCCGCCGCGGCCATTTACCGATGCCAGCCTATTATCTGCCATGACGGGTATCGCCCGTTTTGTGCAGGATAAAGAGCTGAAAAAAGTGCTAAGGGCAACGGACGGCTTGGGGACGGAGGCGACACGTGCAGGGATTATTGAGCTACTCTTCAAACGGACTTTTCTGTTTAAAAAAGGCCGCTATATCCATGCAAGCCCCGCGGGAAGGGCATTGATTCACTCACTGCCGGATATTGCCGCGCGTCCGGATATGACGGCGCATTGGGAGTCAACGTTGACACAAATTAGTGAAAAAAACTGCCGTTATCAGGATTTTATGCAACCGCTGGTGGCGACATTGCAAGATTTAATCAGTCAGGCAAAACAAAATCAAAGCCGATCATCTCAGGTGTTCCGTGGGTTGCCAGCCGCACCTGCTGGTGCGACAAAGAAACGTAAGAAAACACCAACCAAGGCCAAGGAGAATAAGTCATGAGAACATGGGTATTGCTGGGTTGTATTGGTTTTGCCTCATTGATCTCCAGTGCGGCAATGGCTAATCGAAACAATGTTGATGTTGTCGTTCCATTACCGCCGGAGGTTTGGAATAACTCATCGAATCGCAATACGAACAATAATCCTTGCACCCGTTGCTGTGTTTACCAAAACCAGAATTACTCGGAAGGTGCGGTATTGCGCATCGAAGGTGAGGTTTTGCAATGTGTGCGTGACGCCAGTGTAGTTGGCACCAATCCACTGATATGGAAAAGATTAACCCGATAATAGGGCTAACCGAATAGTGATTTAGCGTTTTTGGGCAATAAAAGCGTCTAATAGCGGAATATCAGCGGGCGCCAAAGGGTAGTGATAAGCCTCTTGCGGCAACAGCCAAACAATGGCTGAATGGCAATGCAGTATTGGTTCGCCACTGAAGTTTTCAATATGCCAGGCGTGTAAGCGGATGATGTTTTTACCTGAATCCCACTGATTGGTGGCGATATAATCAGTGACTGTCGCCGCAATATTTAACTCTTCGGCAAGCTCTCGTATCAAAGCTTGAGGCTGGTTTTCACCCGCCTCAACTTTTCCACCGGGAAACTCCCACAAGCCCGCTTGATCACTGGATGAGTTTCGTTGAGCTAGCAAAACTTTACCGTTGCGTTCAATAATTGCGGCGACGACATCGATCATTTTTATTTACCCACATCCTGGCACTCAGGGATAAACCAATAGCCCTGCCATTAAGCAAACCACAATATTAGAGTGCAAATTCAGACCAGACAGGGGCGTGATCTGATGGCTTTTCCATTCCACGGATCTCGTAATCAATTCCTGTGGCGATACAGCGGGCAGCTAATGGATGGCTTGCCAGCAACAGATCAATACGCAGACCTCTATTTTCATCAAAGCCCCGCGAGCGGTAATCAAACCACGAAAACTGATCGTTACATTCCGGGTTTGCGGCACGGAATGTATCAACCAACCCCCAATTTTGTAACTGCTCCAACCATGCACGCTCTTCAGGTAGGAATGAACATTTACCGGTACGTAGCCAGCGCTTACGATTCTCTTCACCAATACCAATATCCAGATCCGTCGGGCTAATATTGACATCACCCATAATCAGCAACTGAGAGTCGGCTGAATGCTGTTGTTCCAGATATTGCTGTAAATCTGCGTAGAAACGCTCTTTTGCTGGAAATTTTATTGGATGATCGCGGCTTTCCCCTTGAGGGAAATAGCCGTTAATGACGGTTAAAGGACCCTGTGGTGTAGCAATATCAGCCATGATAATACGGCGCTGAGCATCTTCTTCATCTGTAGGGAAGCCACGGCGCACAGCCAAGGGTTTTTCCTTGGTTAATAGTGCGACACCATAATGGCCTTTTTGCCCATGATAAAAAACGTGATAACCGTGTTGGCTGACATCTTCAAGAGGAAACATATCATCGTGTACTTTTGTTTCCTGCAGGCCGATAACATCCGGCTGATGCTGCTCAATTATTGCGGCGAGTTGATGTGGTCTAGCACGTAGCCCATTGATGTTAAAAGAGACAAACTTCATGGTCAGCACCGTTGGTTCGCTAAGAAATGGCTTCGAATATTAGCAGATACAGGATAAAAATGTAATCCATGAACAGAGAATAGAAGAAAGTGGATAATGTTATATTGTCATTTTTAGATATGGAAACACTATTACGAAATCCAAGATTTAAAGAATAGGCTGAAACCATCAGATAATTTATGGGGTGGCTATTATTTGGTGATTTAAAACTGATTTGTTTTTTATTTCCGCCTGCTTTCGAATAAGCATGTCATGTCAAAAAACATTCAACACTTAGTGAATTATTATAAATGCTGTTTCTAGTAAATAACTCATGCAACTTGTTTATTGATTTATTTATCATAAGAGTATCGATTTATAAATTAAATGAATTCTCCTGGTGGAGGTAGTCAAAAACTAATTAATTTAGTTGATTACACTTGCAGCTGATATTTTTCATTGTCAATAAGGATTAAGCCTTATCTATGATTATTTTATTTTCCAGTGTATGGGCGTTAATTGATTTTGTAACACGAGGAATAAAAGATAGTTATTAGAAATCATGGATCTACGATGTGGCGTCTGCTAAAACTATTGGTAATGTCAAGGTGTTAATGCGCCAAGATATCCTCAGTAGTAATTATTAAATGTGGCTTAAAGTTATTAGTTCCTATGCGATAATGATTTATATGTCAATTATTTGAAGTGCAATTCATATTCTCAAACTATCAAATGCTTAATAATGTCTACAGATAATAGCAAGCATCTAAATATGCCTGCTGTTTTTTTGGTAAATTTTGACTCAAAGGACTAGTGAATTATGTTTCTATCTAGAAAGCTAGAAGCCTTTATGGCAGTAGTTGAAAATGGCTCACTGAGTAAGGCTGCAAGGGTGATGAACAGAACCACACCACCTGTGGCAAAATCAATAAAAGATTTTGAATATATAATAGGGAAGAAATTATTTAAACGAGAAAAATTTGGTATGAGTCTAACTAGAGATGGTGAGGTTTTATATAACGATCTAAAAGATTTGTATCAGCAAGAAAAAGAAATTACTAAAAAACACCTGACCGGACATGTCTCCAATGTCATCAATATTTACTACGATTGGGGTAAAAATGAGAGCCTAACAAAATTGTGTAAAGTGGCTGAAAAAAATAACATTCAAGCCAATGTAATTAAATTCTATTATGAAAATATTGATGACATTGGAGATTATGATGGAAACTCACTTATCCTGTCATCAGAAATTATTCCTAGCGATAAGTTTATGTTGCTAAATGAAGTACCAAATAGTGCTTTTGGTATTTATGGCCGCAAAGATGTCATTAATGAAAGCCAGGATGTTTTAAGTGTCCTTCATCATAATATTTGGCTATGTAATCCAGTATTATACAGAAGCAATTTCGTTAAGAATCTTGAAGAAAACGTTAAAAAACAGCATGGTAAGGTAGGTGTTAGACAAGTGGATAATTTGCTCTGTTGCCTGGATTTTATCTACTCCGGTAGGTATATATGCATTACAGATTCAGTTATGGATGATTTTGATGGCAATTCGAAACTGGATTTTATAAGTTTATCGAGTTTTAATCATCAGAGTAAATTATATTTCTATAAGTCACGTTCACATTCAAGTGTATTAAATAGGCTAATTGATTATATCCATACCCTAGTCTAGATATGTCTTTTCTCAATAGCTGTCTCGTTGTCTTCGGCACAACCTTTTTAAAGGTTCTTATCTTTCCTAGTAGTACACTTTTTTACTTGATTGTCTATCCGAAACCTAAGGATTTATATGAGAAATAATGGCGGGCGCTGTATAGCTGCGCTCGGCGCGAACCTTATCGAAGATTCTTACCTTCCCCGGTGAGGCTATTTTTGATCTGTTTTTTTTCTGGGAGTCGAGATATCAGGAAAGATGGTGGTGGGGGAAGGATTCGAACCTTCGAAGTCGATGACGGCAGATTTACAGTCTGCTCCCTTTGGCCGCTCGGGAACCCCACCACTGGCCTAACAACTTAACAAAGCTCTCTTGGTAAGCGGGGCGCATCATATCAAATGAAGCGCCCCTGTAAAGACTTGAAATGAAAAAAATAATTTGTTCGATGCTTTTTTGTCCGCGCCGATGATTATATGGGCAAAAAAGATCGGTTTCTTGTGTGCTTACAGAATAACGGTGCGGTTACCGTAAACAAAAACACGTTGCGCTAAAACACGATACAGGGCGCGGCTAAGAACATTTTTTTCAACATCGCGTCCAGCACGCATCATATCTTCAGCTGTATATGAATGGTCAACATGAATGACATCCTGCATGATGATTGGGCCTTCATCCAAGCTATCGTTGACATAGTGGGCAGTGGCACCAATGATTTTCACACCGCGCTCATATGCTTGATGGTATGGGCGAGCGCCGATAAATGCGGGCAAGAATGAGTGGTGAATATTAATAATCTGGTAAGGGAAGCGTTGAACAAAGGCTGGCGTCAGAACACGCATATATTTAGCTAATACCACATAGTCTGGTTGGTATTGCTCAATTTGCTCAATTAAGCGTTGATCATGTTGATCTCGAGTCAAACCTTCATGACTTATCAGGTGGAAAGGAATATCAAAGCGCTCTACCAGAACCTGTAGCGCATCATGGTTGCCGATCACCGCCGCAATTTCGACATCCAGGCCACCATAGGCGCTCTTCATTAATAAGTCGCCGAGGCAATGTGCTTCTTTTGTTACCATAATGACAATCCGACGTCGTCCGGCCGCGTGCAACTCACGGTTAGTGCCTTCAGGTAAGGCATCGTCCAAATCTGCCAGTAGAGTAGTATCGTTAAAAATACCCTCTAGCTCTGTACGCATGAAGAAACGCCCCGTCAAATGATCAACGAATTCGTTATTCTGTACAATATTCAACTGATGTTTATAACAAATATTGGTGATTTTTGCGATTAAGCCTTTGGCGTCAGGGCAAATTGTGCGTAACACTTTCTTCTGTACATTCTGGTGTGGCATAAGGTGGTAAATCCTGTCTTAGCAATACTTGATGTTGTGTAAGTTTAGTTTTTAATGTTGCGAAGCTTATAAAGCAATTTTATTGCGAAAGTCCGCAGCACTTCTTATATTTTTTCCCTGAACCGCAAGGGCATAGATCATTTCTACCCACGGAAGGTCGTACTCCGTCGATATAGTACCAGTGTTCTTTTATTCGAAGGAAGCGAGAACGTTCATGCATCGCGCTTACCTGTGCCTTATATTCATCAGTAAAATGGGCAATAAACTCAACAAAAGCTTCATCATCATGGTTACCCGCCATTTCGGCGATGACGGTTAACCCGCACCATGAAGTTTGGGCAAAGCTTTGAATTATCCCCGCCCGCCAATCTTGTGCGCCGCAATCTGGATGCCAGGTTTTAATCAGGTAATCAACATCCTTTTTGACATAGGCACTATAACGGGAGCGCATCAATATTGCTGGCTTAGCCACAATCTGAGTACCCAGGATATAAGGTTCACAGCATTTTTGATATTCAATGGTACTACCGCACGGACACTGTTCTGACAAAATTTCTCCGAAACAAATAATCATGCCACGATATCTGCTGAATATCGATCAGCAACAGATAGGGGCGGCAAAAGCTGAGTAGATATCAGGCCATCTTACCTAATCACGAGTTGAGGTTCAAAGTTGATCATTTAGTGAAGGTATTTGATGATATGAAGTTTTGTGATTCATCTCACAAAAATAGTTGACCGGCGTTTCACTATGGCGTAACTTAACAACTGTGATGTGTGTCACATAAAAATAATGATATTTACAGGAGCAACCCATGAAATTGATCAATAAAGTTATCGCAATGTTTGAAAAAATGAGTGTTTCATTTGGTACTATCAACGGATAATAGTTTTATTAATATTTTGTAACGCATCATAATGTTCTGGGGTGGTTTCTATATAGAGTCAAAGACGCTATAGCCATCAAGGACTAACAGTGAAATTCGATAAATATGAGACTCTCTATTCATCGAATTTCATATTATTATAGCTACACATAGCTTCTTATTAAGATTAATCTCAGGCATCTATCCTGAATTGTCGCCATTATAATCGCTATTTTGTATCGCTAATTAACACAATCATGACCACCGCAAAATCAGTTAATCTTGACTGAATACTATTTCGTAATCCTATCACCTAGTGACTCATCGCCAAAAACTTCACCATATATATGCTAAGTGGATCATATTGATAGCCACCAAATTTGGATGTAAGTTCAAAACCTAATCGCTGATATAAACTCACTACATCTGGCTGATAGATGCCCGTTTCCAGATAGATGCTTTCTAAGCTCAACATCTTGGATTTATTGATAATAGCTGTCAATAGCAAGTAGGCGATGCCAAGGCCTCGACACTCAGGGATAACAAATACTCGCTTAATTTCAGGGGGGGGAATTATCCGGCAAAAAAAGAGTCGCGCAGCCAACTACCTTACCTTCCAATTTAGCAATATAAGCAAATGTTTTTATCAGACGCATACTCTCAATCGGTTCAGCATGATTGCTTTCAGCCGGGTAGAGTGCCTTTTGGTACGCATCTAATTGAGAAATGAGTGCAATAAGCTCAGTATTAAACAGATCGGTTTGGCATATTTCAACATTCACCGTATATCCTTCGCTCTTTACGCTATATTTTAGTCATGAAATGTAAACTATTTGTAGCAATTTACCAGAACGATAATTATTCACTATAGTTTTCTAAGTCAGGCTATCACTCAGATTGAGGAATATACGTTTTCCTTCTGAGTGACAGCTAAACTGTTGCCCACTAATTTAAGCGCTAAGCGATTGTGTTGATGAGATCCCCTTTACCGGGCTTGTTCAGTTGATAAATAAAGTGCCAAACCGATTAAAATGGATGAAATAAAATGAGAGAAATCAAGGTTGGACTGGCACTAGGAGCTGGCGCTGCAAAAGGGTGGGCACATATCGGCGTTATAAACGTGCTGAAAGAGATGGGCGTAAAAGTTGATGTTGTCGCTGGTTGTTCGGTTGGCTCGCTAGTTGGCGCAGCTTATGCCAGCGATCACTTGAATGAGATGGAACGCTGGGTTCGTTCATTTAAATACTGGGATGTGATCCGCTTAATGGATTTGTCCTGGCGCCGTGGCGGATTGTTGCGCGGAGAGCGGGTTTTTAATGCGGTAAATAACATAATAGCAGTGCAGGAGATAGCCGAGTGTCAGTTGCCTTTTGGTTCGGTGGTCACAAATTTAACGACAGGCCGCGAGTTATGGTTTACAGAAGGGGATATTAAGCAGGCTATCAGGGCGTCATGTAGTATGCCTGGATTATTTTCTCCTGTTTGGTTCGGTGGTTATTGGTTGGTCGATGGTGCTGTCGTTAATCCCGTTCCTGTTTCTCTGGCCAGGGCAATGGGAGCTGATGTGGTTATTGCCGTTGATTTGCAACATGATGCACATCTTGTTCAACAAGATCTGTTTTCTTCGCAAACCTCCCCTGAAAACAAACCGTCTGATATGTCTGAAAATTGGCATCGACGCCTGAAGGAGCGAATAGCCAATATTTCGCTCAGTGCAACAAAGAGAGTTCCCAGCGCCATGGAAATAATGTCTACATCAATACAGGTACTGGAGAATAGGCTGAAGCGTAATCGCATGGCAGGAGATCCTCCTGATGTGTTGATCCAGCCTTATTGCCCACAGATATCCATGCTGGATTTCCATCGTGCAGATGAAGCTATTACTGCCGGAAAATTGGCTACTGAGAAGAAATTTGAGCAACTGCGTCATTTAATAAGGTAGCAACGAAACGACAAACCAGCGTCAGTAAAGTCTGGTAGCGCATGACAGTTTCTGACAAGCACAATCAATCATTTTGAGCCACTATTACGTATAAGGTTAGCAAGAGAAGCAGTGCATGGAAAAACCACTAGTAGGTAAAAATATTTTAGTTGTCGAGGATGAAACGGTCTTTCGTACTGTCATCGCAGAATTCCTTGGCTCACTTGGCGCTACGGTTTATCAAGCGGCAAACGGACTGGAGGCGTTAGAACAGCTTAAAATCGAGTCTCCGGACTTGATACTTTGTGATCTCGCTATGCCCCAAATGGGGGGGATCGAGTTTGTTGAGCGCTTACTAATTCAAGGGGTGAAAATCCCGGTTCTTGTGATATCAGCCACCGATAAAATGACTGATATCGCAAAAGTCTTACGCCTCGGTGTAAAAGACGTCTTATTGAAGCCGATAGTTGATCTGAATCGCTTACGTGAGGCGGTGTTAGCCTGTCTTTATCCTGCGCTATTTACCTCACATGCCATTGAAGAAACAGAACTTATTCAAGATTGGGAAGCACTACGCAAAAATCCTCATGATGCTGCTCAGTTATTAAAACAATTACAACCACCGGCACAGCAGACTATTGCGCATTGTCGAATAAATTATCGGCAATTAACCATGGTTGAACAACCGGGACTTGTACTCGATATCGCCGCATTATCAGATAAAGATTTGGCTTTTTATTGTCTGGATGTCACCCGTGCGGGAGATAACGGTGTTCTGGCGGCACTACTACTGCGAGTACTATTTAACGGGATCTTACAAGAGCATTTGGCACATCAACAACAGCGTTTGCCGCAAATGTCATCTTTACTCAAACAGGTTAATCAACTCTTAAGACGTACCCATCTGGATGGGCAATTTCCCTTGCTTGTCGGCTATTACCATGTGGAGTATCAGAATTTAATTTTGGTCTCGGCGGGTTTACATGCCAACGTTAGCGCGGGGAAAAACCAGGTTCAACTCAGTAATGGGGTGCCATTAGGTACGTTAAAAACTGCGCACTTAAATCAAATTAGTCAGCGTTGTGACGCGTGGCAATGTCAAGTGTGGGGAGGCGGGAGTCGTTTAAGATTGATGCTTTCAGCCGATGAGTAGTTCATCTCTTGTATAAGTAGCACAACAACTAGTTCATATAATTAATGCATTCCTTTCTTTTATTTACCTCATTTTTCCAGCGAATATAAATGGTTCTATAACGGATTTTCGAAATAGGCCTAATTTGTATCAATCAATGAGTATGTGCGAGATGCGCGAAATATCGATTGATATACTTTTCTCCTTACTTATGTCTGAGAATTTTTAATCAGATTTTATTATTCGCTGCAATAAGGTCGTGCCGCCTCAGGCTAACTTAAGGTTAGTTCCTGATAATGGTTGGCTGTAGGTTCCTTATTTTGTTGAAACTGAAGGATTGAACGAATGAAAGTAACGGTTTTTGGTATTGGCTATGTAGGACTCGTCCAGGCCGCAGTACTTGCTGAAGTTGGCCATGATGTTCTCTGCATCGATGTCGATGCAAAAAAGGTTGCTGACCTCCAAAAAGGCCGTATCTCTATTTTTGAACCCGGTCTGGCACCTTTGGTAAAAGAAAATTATGAGGAGGGTAGACTTCGATTTTCAACAGATGCAGAAGCTGGTGTTGCACATGGCTGCATTCAATTTATTGCCGTGGGTACGCCCCCTGATGAGGATGGGGCCGCTGACCTTAAATATGTACTGGAAGTTGCTAGCACCATTGCTAAATATATGGATAGCCCTAAAGTCATCATTGATAAATCTACAGTCCCTGTGGGTACTGCGGATAAGGTGCAACAAAAGGTAAAAGCTGTTCTGCAGCAGCGTGGCCTGGAAATAGCCTTCAATGTGGTTTCAAATCCTGAATTTCTAAAAGAAGGGGCTGCCGTTGCGGACTGCAAACGGCCTGAACGTATCGTTATTGGTATTGATACTAATGATAATGGTGTAATTGATTTAATTAGCGAGTTATACGAGCCATTTAATCGTAATCATGACCGCCTGCTAATTATGGATGTACGCAGCGCAGAACTGACCAAATATGCAGCAAATGGTATGCTGGCGACAAAAATCAGTTTCATGAATGAGATTGCTAATATAGCGGAGCGACTTGGTGCCGATGTCGAAAAAGTGCGGCAAGGCATTGGGTCTGATTCACGCATTGGTTATCATTTCATATATTCGGGTTGTGGCTATGGTGGTTCTTGCTTCCCAAAAGATATCCAGGCATTAATTCGAACAGCAGAAAGTTGCGATTATCAGCCTCAGTTATTGCGGGCTGTGGAGCAAATCAATAACGAACAAAAGTATAAATTAACAGATTTTATTCAGCATCATTTTGATTCACAGCTTGCGGGTAAAACATTTGCTCTTTGGGGGTTGGCATTCAAACCCAATACAGATGATATGCGTGAGGCTCCAAGTCGGGTTTTAATGGAGGCACTATGGCAGGCTGGGGCGATTATTCAAGCTTATGACCCTGAAGCAATGGATGAAGCTCAGCGCATTTATGGTGCAAGAGATGACCTAAAATTAATGGGTACAAAAGAGTCGGCACTGCAGGGGGCTGATGCTTTGATTATTTGCACGGAGTGGCAGAATTTTAGAGCGCCTGATTTTGACGTGATCAAGTCTCGATTAAAACAACCGGTTATTTTTGATGGGCGCAATTTGTACGATCCGGATCGCTTAAATAGCCGAGGGTTTACTTATTATGGGATCGGTCGCGGCGCGTCGATTAATCGCGTGAAATAGGCGTTAAAAGATGATTATGTGTTGGGTACAAAATCAAATGTGTTTCCTTTTTGTACTCAACCCTCATATGGATGAACCCCGATAGCAGTTTGAGTTAAATACTTCTTCATATTGTAAAATTATGAAAAGGCTCAGTTACTTTAGCTATATGAATTATTGTGATGCAATAAATTAACAGAGTATTCTTATGGTGTTACAAACAGAGTAATAACAGAAGGTTATTTATCAACGTGGATATGTTTAGCTCAACTGTGACTTGCCGGTTGTACGTTAATTCATCGAAACTGCAGTAGGGGCTTCAACTATGATTGGTGAGACGCTTGAGACGGATAAAAAAATACCCCCCGTATTATAGGAGGGTATTTTTATCGCAATAGTAAATTAACGAATACTATTACAGCAGGAAATCATCCAATGATTTGCCTTCTTCTTCAATGGCTTTCTTAATCACTGCTGGAGTACGGCCTTGGCCTGTCCAGGTTTTCGTTTCGCCATTTTCGTCTACATACTTATATTTAGCTGGGCGTGCAGCACGCTTTGCTTTAGTAGTAGCTTTAGTTGCACTCATAGTTTGCAGCAGTTCATTTGGATCAATACCGTCAGCAATAAGCATTTCACGGTATTGGCTCAATTTACGTTCGCGTTCTTCATTTTCAGCTTGTACTTGAGAATCTTCTTCGCGGCGTTCGTTAACGACCACTTCAAGTTTCTCCAGCATTTCTTCTAAAGTTTCAAGAGTGCATTCGCGTGCTTGTGCACGTAGAGTACGGATGTTGTTAAGAATCTTTAACGCTTCGCTCATTGTCCTGGTCTCAAATTATAATTGGTGGGGGGGCGTCTGGATAATAATAGAGTGCTATTTTAATTTCTGCAATAGCCAATTTGATTAGCATCCTCGAATTTACGTATTTTATTAGCGAAAAGTTGCTGCTTGCTACTAATAAGCGATGGAGTTTTGTTATTCGCCGTGTTTTTTTAACGTAAAAGTTCATTTTGCTCGCTAATGACCCTACACGAGAACATGATTTTCTCACT
Source organism: Yersinia sp. Marseille-Q3913 (assembly GCF_963892745.1). Classification (NCBI taxonomy): domain Bacteria; kingdom Pseudomonadati; phylum Pseudomonadota; class Gammaproteobacteria; order Enterobacterales; family Yersiniaceae; genus Yersinia; species Yersinia sp. Marseille-Q3913. Next base: position 46,839 of record NZ_CAWQAF010000010.1, read on the forward strand.
AAGTTATAAGTTTGCTTTATATCAATAAAGCAAAAATAGCCTTCTATCCATGTTGGTATGCACAATAACGGAGCACACAGAAAATCAGGATATTGATATAGGCGCCACGAAAGACTCAGTAAGGAAAAAAAGGATGCTGTATTGGATTTGTCAGATTCTGAGAGTATTTGTTATCACTATTTTACGAATTAATCATGGCAGCACATTACTTGTATCATTAATGAACCAATCGTGCGGAATGCATATCCAGCGTAGCTGTTTTCCCCTCTCTATTCTGGTTAATGTTCAAGCAGTATGTTTTTGCTGCATCAATATTGTGAGGTTGGTCATGTAATGTACCTAATAATAGCGAGCAGTTTCAAATGAAGGTGCTATCAATTTCATTAACCCAATCATTACTTAATAGAGAAAACAGTAATATAGAGAGAGGCAGTCCGCGCCACGTAAAGAGTGAATTTATGATAGACTGCCTACACGTTGTCACTATGACTATTTATTATACTACTGGAGTTACGGGCCCATGGCTCAACTTTATTTCTATTACTCTGCGATGAATGCAGGGAAATCCACCGCGCTGTTGCAGTCTTCTTATAACTACCAAGAGCGGGGTATGCGTACCTTAGTGTTTACGGCTGAGATAGATAGCCGCTTTGGTGTTGGGACCGTCAGTTCACGTATTGGTCTATCTTCGCAGGCCCTGCTCTATAATAACGGCACATCACTGTTATCCATTATCACCACTGAGCATCAGGAAAAATCGATTCATTGTATTTTACTTGATGAATGCCAATTCTTGACCAAAGAGCAAGTTCAAGAGTTGTGTCAGGTGGTGGATGAATTGCATATCCCTGTTCTCTGTTACGGCTTGCGCACCGATTTTCTCGGCGAGTTATTTCCCGGTAGCAAATATTTGTTGTCATGGGCTGACAAATTGGTTGAGTTAAAAACGATTTGTCACTGTGGCCGCAAAGCAAACATGGTGTTGCGTCTGGATGAGCAGGGAAGAGCCGTACATGATGGCGAACAGGTCGTTATTGGTGGTAATGAGAGCTATGTCTCCGTCTGCCGACGCCACTATAAAGAAGCAATTAAAGCCGCTTGCCTTTAACATTATCCTTAAGCGCTAATTATTCGCCAAAGGGCGTCTCACAGGATTTTTGTTTTATGTCATGGGGTAACTTGCCTTCTAATGCGTTCATGTCACACCGCCCAATACAGCGCCGTTAAATACGTTGTATTGGGTTAAAACATCGGCTTTACACCCTATCCTTAGTTAGAACATTTGCAGTGATGTTTATCTCGGTATTTTACCCAATATTGCAATCCTGATATTGCAACAGAGATGCAGGCCAATTATTGGGTCACGTCAGTTCCTCTTAAGCACCATCTATTGGCGAATGTGGGTCATATTGTCATGCCTAATTGGCGTGGGTCTAGACAACGTAGCGGCATTGATTATTCACTTATGGCTGAGACTAAAGGGGAAGGGTAAGTCGCCGTGGTGGCCCCTTGGGGATAGAGAATAGGGCGAAGTGTGATGATAAAAAGAAACCCCCAATAGACGATTGCTAGTGGGGGTTATTTCTTTAGTGATTGACCCCATCCGAAAATGGGGTTTGCACATTAAGAGTATTACTTCTTAGCTTTTTTCTCTGCTTTAGGTGCTGGAGCTGCTGTAGCAACCTCTTCACCATCAAGCTCTTCGCTAAATTCGCGGCCGTAGTAAGTATCCATCAGAATCTGTTTCAGCTCAGAGATCAGTGGGTAACGTGGGTTAGCACCGGTACACTGGTCATCAAATGCATCTTCAGACAGTTTGTCTACTTTCGCTAAGAAATCAGCTTCCTGGACGCCAGCTTCACGGATTGAAGCAGGGATACCTAAATCAGCTTTGATCTCATCTAACCAGGCCAGCAGTTTCTGAATTTTCTGTGCAGTACGGTCGCCCGGTGCACTCAGACCCAGATGATCTGCAATTTCAGCATAACGACGACGCGCTTGTGGGCGGTCATACTGGCTGAAAGCAGTCTGTTTGGTTGGGTTGTCATTCGCGTTGTAGCGGATAACGTTAGAGATCAACATGGCGTTTGCCAGGCCGTGTGGGATGTGGAACTCAGAACCCAGTTTATGGGCCATTGAGTGGCAGACACCCAAGAAGGCGTTGGCAAAAGCGATACCGGCAATGGTCGCGGCGTTGTGAACACGTTCACGAGCAACCGGATTTTTTGCCCCTTCATGGTAGCTGGCTGGCAGGAATTCTTTCAGCAGTTTCAGCGCTTGCAGGGCTTGACCGTCAGAATATTCGTTTGCCAATACAGAGACATAAGCTTCCAGCGCATGGGTAACTGCATCCAGACCACCGAAGGCACACAGAGACTTAGGCATATTCATAACCAGGTTGGCATCAACGATTGCCATATCTGGAGTCAATGCATAGTCAGCCAATGGATATTTCTGGCCAGTTGCATCGTCGGTAACTACCGCAAATGGTGTCACTTCTGAACCAGTACCTGATGTGGTTGTGACCGCGATCATTTTCGCTTTCACGCCCATTTTCGGGAACTTGTAAATACGTTTACGGATGTCCATAAAGCGTAATGCCAGCTCTTCGAAGTGGGTTTCAGGGTGTTCGTACATCACCCACATGATTTTTGCGGCATCCATCGGTGAACCACCACCCAGCGCGATAATCACGTCTGGTTTGAAGGAGTTCATCTGCTCTGCACCTTTACGCACGATACTCAGGGTAGGGTCCGCTTCCACTTCGAAGAAGACTTCAGTTTCGATTCCGTGAGATTTCAGTACGCTGGTGATTTGATCGGCGTAACCGTTGTTGAACAGATAGCGGTCAGTCACGATGAAGGCACGTTTTGCACCGTCAGTTGCCACTTCTTCCAACGCGATAGGCAGGGAGCCACGGCGGAAGTAAATAGATTTCGGGAGTTTATGCCACAACATGTTTTCTGCTCGCTTAGCCACAGTTTTCTTGTTGATCAAGTGTTTCGGACCGACGTTTTCAGAGATGGAGTTACCACCCCAAGAACCGCAACCCAGCGTCAGTGATGGCGCTACTTTGAAGTTATACAGGTCGCCGATACCACCATGAGAGGCAGGGGTGTTGATCAGAATTCGGGCGGTCTTCATTTTATCGCCAAAATACTTAACGCGTGCAGGCTGGTTATCCTGGTCTGTGTACAGGCAAGATGTATGGCCGATACCGCCCATTTCTACCAGTTTTTCTGCTTTTTCAACGGCGTCTTCGAAGCTCTTCGCACGATACATTGCCAAAGTAGGTGACAGTTTTTCGTGAGCGAATGGTTCGGATTCATCAACAACTTTAACTTCACCGATGAGAATTTTGGTGTTGCTTGGCACTTTAATGCCAGCCATTTCAGCAATTTTAGTGGCTGGTTGACCCACGATGGCTGCGTTCAGACCGCCATTTTTCAGGATGATATCCTGAACCGCTTTCAGTTCTTTACCTTGTAACAGGTAGCCGCCGTGGGAGGAGAAACGTTCGCGGACCGCGTCATAAACTGAATCAACGACAATGATGGACTGTTCTGACGCACAAATCACACCGTTATCAAAGGTTTTAGACATCAGAATCGATGCAACAACACGTTTGATATCAGCGGTTTCGTCAACAACAACCGGGGTGTTACCGGCACCTACACCGATAGCGGGCTTACCTGAGCTGTAAGCGGCTTTAACCATGCCTGGGCCACCGGTTGCCAGAATCAAGTTAATGTCTGGGTGGTGCATCAGTTGGTTAGATAGCTCAACAGTCGGCGCATCAATCCAACCAATAATATCTGCTGGCGCACCTGCTGCGATAGCGGCTTGAAGCACGATATCAGCAGCTTTATTGGTTGCGTCTTTAGCACGTGGATGTGGAGAGAACACGATACCGTTACGAGTCTTCAGGCTAATCAATGCCTTGAAGATAGCGGTAGAAGTTGGGTTAGTCGTTGGTACGATACCGCAGATTAAGCCGATTGGCTCAGCGATAGTGATAGTACCAAAGGTCTTATCTTCTTCCAGAATGCCACAGGTCTTTTCATCTTTGTAGGCATTGTAAATGTATTCAGAAGCAAAGTGGTTTTTGATCACTTTATCTTCCACAATACCCATGCCTGATTCTTCTACTGCCAGTTTGGCTAAGGGAATACGGGCATCTGCTGCAGCCAAGGCTGCGGCGCGGAAGATTTTATCAACCTGCTCTTGAGTGAAGTTGGCATACTCGCGCTGGGCTTTCTTGACGCGTGCTACTAGCTCGTTAAGTTCAGCGACATTCGTTACAGCCATAATGCTCTCCTGATAATGTTAAACTCTTTTAGTAAATGAGCTGTTGAAGCAACTAGTATAGACAGGCTCTAGCATGCTGTATGAACAAATAGAGATAGTTTTTATATCCTACTTTCTCATTCTTACCGCTAATTTACTGAAAGAGCTTTTTCTTCACTAAGAATAAAGCTAGGGATAAAATGCCACTTTCAACCTTTTACCCTATTTCTCAGTGATGTTCTTCTCTACCACTGCCCAGAGCTTAACTATTCTTAGGTATGTTTTTTGTGATTTAAATCACAAAATCGTCAAGCTGACACCATTCAGCTATTATTTGTTGAGAGTAATTATCATTTGAGATTATAAATTGACACTTAATGACGTTAAAGCATCACTAACACCACAGAAAATTAACAATAATCATCATTTTAAATGGTGGGAACTCTTCATATATAAATGCTGGTTTATTCCATGGATTCCTGTGACTAATTCTATTACATTAGCGCGGATATCTGCTGTGGCGTTGCCCTAAGGGTTATTTCCAGTGGAAAGAACTGCGATCAAGTGTTGGAGTTATGCTGGCTGGCGTCTGCGCATGGCGATATCTTTTACGCTGCCAATTTTCTATGCTTGAGCCGTAAGCGGTGTTGTCTTGGGGCATTAGTTATAATGACCTGTAATCTGTGATCTATTTATCAGCAATTTCGCGGAGTGATGTGTGAGTCAATCACTGTTGGACCTTTCAGGTTACATCAAGTTTTTTGTTGGCTTATTTGCCCTGGTTAACCCGGTAGGTATTTTGCCGGTATTTATCAGTATGACCAGTTATCAGGCGGCGGCCGGGCGGGATAAAACCAACCTGACAGCTAACCTTTCGGTCGCCATTATCTTGTGGATCTCCTTGTTCCTGGGTGATGCCATCCTGAAGATATTTGGTATTTCTATTGACTCATTCCGTATTGCCGGTGGGATTCTGGTTGTCAGCATTGCGATGTCGATGATCAGCGGCAAACTCGGTGAAGATAAGCAGAACAAGCAGGAAAAAACAGAGACGGCGGTTCGCGAAAGTATTGGCGTTGTTCCACTGGCATTGCCATTGATGGCCGGGCCGGGGGCGATCAGCTCAACCATTGTCTGGAGTTCTCGCTACCACAGTTGGCAGAACTTACTGGGGTTAACCGTTGCTGTTGCTTTATTTGCGTTTTGTTGCTGGCTCTTATTCCGTGCTGCACCACTATTGGTGCGATTGTTAGGGCAGACTGGCATTAACGTTATAACCCGTATTATGGGTTTACTGCTGATGGCATTAGGTATCGAATTTATTGTCACAGGAATCAAGGCGCTTTTCCCCGGACTACTTTAATTCTCCATCGCCATTCATAGCATCCCAACTTATGATAGTCGAGAGGCCACCTGGTTATATTACCGGTGGCCTTTTGCCTTTATGTCATCATGATATTCAAATGGTTAAGCAATATTTTGGTGCAAATAATGTATGAAGTTTACGCTATTGCACCCTAATGTTGCAGTAATAGCTGTTCTGCATAAATAATTTAGCTTAAGACCTATTTATTCATCTTTAATAAAAGCCAAATCATCCTTCTGATTAAAATTACCACGCTATTTGTTGTTAAAATGCTCACATCATTCTGTAGGGCTTGTGCTGAATTTAGCTAGATGTTATTAGTGATTACACCCTCATGAGTAGGGGTTTATTCTGGCTACAGTGAAAATGTTAACTTTATGTATCTTTCGCCGGGTTTAGGATTTTTTTTTCGTCATAAAGCTAAAATAAAAACCAATTAAAATGAATAAAATCATAGTATTATAGTTTTTTAAGCATACAAATACAGATAGCTACTATCGTTAGTCATCCAGTAGAAAAGAGAATTGCTTAACATTTCTGTAAAAATTATTGGCGTCAGATTTCGGCATCTGTTAGTTTTCGGTCAACTCTCTGGTGAGAGATTTCTTATTTTTTCAACGAAACTGAACCGTAATTTTGATTTCTGGAATAGTTATTGCTAGTCGTTGTGGGCGGCAGATTAATGCAAACCTTGAGAAAAACATCACAAATCTCGTAAAAGGGCGGTTAGAAATGCAAATAAAGCTTAAGCAACGACCACTGGCTATAATGAGCACTATTCTGAGTTTGTCATTTTCAGCGGTATCAATCGCGGCAGTCGTTCCTGGCAGTGAGACATTAGCGATAGATCAGAGCATTACCATTAATAATGGTACTGAAGTGGCTTCTTTAGATCCGCATAAGGTTGAAGGTAACCCTGAAACTAATATTATTCTGAATCTATTAGAGGGGCTGGTGAGTAATGATGCCAATGGCCATATTATTCCGGCTGTTGCCACTCACTGGGATAATGACGGCTATAAAGTTTGGACTTTCCATCTACGGGATGGCGCAGTTTGGAGTGATGGTACGCCGGTCACGGCACAAGATTTTGTTTATAGCTGGCAACGTTTGGCTGACCCTAAAATAGGCTCGCCTTATGCCAGTTATTTGCAGTATGCCCAAATTGAAAATGTTGACGAGGTGCTAAAAGGCACCAAAAAACCAGATGAATTAGGTGTTAAGGCGCTAGACACTAAAACCTTGCAGGTCACGCTCACCGAGCCGGTCCCCTATTTTATCAGCATGTTGTCGCACACTTCGATGAAACCGATTAAGCGTGAAGCTATTGAAAAATATGGTGATAAATGGACGCTGCCACAGAACTTTGTCGGTAACGGCGCTTTTAAGTTAAAAGAGTGGGTGGTAAACGAACGGATTGCGCTGGAACGCAGCCCGACTTACTGGAATAACAGCGAGACGGTGATTAATAAGGCGACTTTCTTACCGATAACCTCAGAAGTCAGCGATATCAATCGCTACCGCAGCGGTGAGATTGATATAACCAATAGTGCCATTCCGCCTAATCTATTTGCCAAAATGAAAAAAGAGCTGCCATCGCAGGTTCACGTTAGCCCATATCTTTGTACTTTCTATTACGAAATTAATAATAAAAAAGCGCCATTTACTGATGCGCGGGTGAGAACGGCAATTAAATTAACGCTGGATCGCGACATTATCGCGACCAAAATTATGGGGCAAGGGCAGATCCCAGCTTATGGTTTCACCCCAACATTTACTGACGGCGGCAATTTTGCCTTACCGGCGTGGGCAAACTGGCCTCAGGAAAAGCGTAATGCTGAGGCTAAGAAACTGCTCGCTGCAGCGGGTTATAACGCAGAAAATCCATTGAAGTTTAAATTGCTCTACAACACGTCAGATCAAAATAAGCAACAAGCCATTGCCGCAGCATCTATGTGGCAAAAAAATCTGGGTGCGACCGTCACTTTGCAAAACCAAGAGTGGAAAACATCTTTAGAGAGCCGTCACCAAGGTCAGTTTGATGTTGCCAGAGCAACCTGGTGTGGTGACTACAATGAGCCAACCGCCTTTCTGAACATGCTGTTATCAGATAGCAGCAATAATACTTTCTTCTATAAAAGCCCTGAGTTTGACGCGCTATTAGCCAAAGCGCTGGTGGTTCCAGATGTCAAAGCGCGCACGGCGCTATATCAACAGGCTGAAAATTTGCTGGATAAGGATTCTGCCATGGTGCCGGTTTACTATCGTGTCAGTGTCCGCCTTATTCGGCCAACGGTGGGGGGATTTACTGGTAAGGACCCACAAGATTTAACGGATTTAAAAAATCTCTATATCCGTAAATTGCAGTAGTCAGAAATAGAGCAGTAGAAGTCTATAGGCCGATAGGCCAGGTAATAGGGATGTATAGCACAGTATATTTTTCAACCTGATGCTAATACATATAGGGTCTTACATTGCCGGATTCGTTCCCCGGACGATGTAAATTAAAAATACCTTTTAAAGGTGAAGCTTGCCCAGTCACTGGGTGATGCAATAATAAAAATTGGAGTGGATATAAGCATGACCAACATCACGAAGAAAAATCTGCTGGCCGCGGGCATTGCGGCTGCCTTGGGTATGATGGCTGTAGGAAATACGTTTGCAGCTAATGTGCCAGCTGGCGTACAACTGGCGGAGAAACAAGTTTTAGTCCGTAATAATGGTTCTGAACCTCAGTCACTGGATCCACATAAAATTGAAGGTGTACCAGAATCAAATATCTCTCGCGATTTGCTGGAAGGGTTGGTAATTAACGATCCTAACGGCAAGATCCTGCCGGGTGTGGCAGAAAGCTGGGATAATAAAGACTTTAAAGTCTGGACTTTCCATCTTCGTAAAGATGCAAAATGGTCAAATGGTGACCCTGTAACGGCACAGGATTTTGTTTATAGCTGGCAGCGCCTGGCAGACCCTAAAACGGTTTCTCCTTATGCAAGCTATGTTCAATATGCCCATATCGCAAATATCGACGATATTATTACTGGCAAAAAATCACCTGATACTTTGGGTGTAAAAGCGTTGGATGACCATACTCTGGAAGTCACGCTAACTGAGCCAGTTCCTTATCTGGAAAAACTGTTAGCTCACCCATCTATGTCCCCGGTTAATAAAACTGTGGTAGAGAAGTTTGGTGAGAAGTGGACCCAGCCACAGAACTTTGTTGGTAATGGCGCCTATAAGCTGAAAGACTGGGTCGTTAACGAACGTATTGTATTAGAGCGCAGCCCAACTTATTGGGACAACGCGAAAACAGTAATCAATCAAGTGACTTACCTGCCGATCTCTTCTGAAGTGACTGACGTTAACCGCTATCGCAGCGGTGAAATCGACATGACTTATAATAATATGCCGATCGAGTTATTCCAGAAACTGAAAAAAGAGATCCCACAAGAAGTTCATGTTGACCCGTACCTGTGTACCTATTATTACGAAATCAATAACCAAAAAGCACCATTCACCGATGCTCGCGTTCGTGAAGCGCTGAAGCTGGGTATGGATCGCGATATCATCGTGAACAAAGTGAAAAATCAGGGTGATTTACCGGCTTATGGTTTCACCCCACCGTACACCAGTGGTGCCGAACTGACGCCACCAGAGTGGTTTAGCTGGACACAAGAAAAACGTAATGAAGTGGCGAAGAAGTTGCTGGCAGAAGCTGGTTACACTAAAGATAAGCCATTGACATTCAACCTGTTATACAACACCTCTGACCTGCATAAGAAGCTGGCGATTGCTGCGGCATCGATCTGGAAGAAAAATCTGGGTGTTGAGGTTAAATTGGAAAATCAGGAGTGGAAAACCTTCCTTGATACCCGCCATCAAGGGACTTTCGATGTTGCCCGTGCCGGCTGGTGTGCTGACTACAATGAACCCTCTTCATTCCTGAACATGATGCTCTCTGACAGCAGTAATAACACCGTGCATTATAAGAGCCCGGCGTTTGATAAGCTGATACAAGATACGCTGAAAGTTAAATCTGAAAAAGAGCGTGCTGGCTTGTACCAACAAGCTGAGGTATTGCTGGATAAAGATTCTGCTATTGTGCCGCTGTTCTATTACGTGAATGCCCGTTTAGTGAAACCTTATGTCGGTGGTTATACCGGCAAAGATCCACTGGATAATATGCACGTTAAAGATCTTTATATTATCAAGCACTAATATCTTCAGGGCAGCCGCTTAACTTGCGTGCTGCCCTGATTGCTTGATGATATTTGTAGTAAGAGGCTAAAGGTACAGGCAATGTTAAAATTTATTCTACGCCGCTGTCTGGAAGCAATTCCGACACTATTTATTTTGATAACCATCTCATTCTTTATGATGCGTCTCGCCCCTGGTAGTCCATTTACCGGTGAGCGTAATCTTCCACCCGAAGTGATGGCTAATATTGAGGCAAAATATCACCTCAACGACCCCGTTTATAAGCAATATTTCAATTATTTGGGTCAACTGGCACAAGGTGATCTTGGGCCTTCGTTTAAATATAAAGACTACACGGTGAACGAGTTGGTTTCCGCCTCGTTTCCTGTTTCAGCTAAACTCGGATTTGCTGCATTCTTGCTCGCCGTCGTATTGGGTGTTAGCGCTGGCGTTATTGCGGCGTTAAACCAAAATACCAAGTGGGACTATACCGTCATGGGGTTTGCCATGACTGGGGTGGTGATCCCGAGTTTTGTGGTGGCACCGTTATTAGTGCTGGTTTTCGCCATTATATTGAAATGGTTACCGGGCGGTGGTTGGAACGGTGGAGCGCCGAAGTTTATTATTTTACCGATGGTGGCGTTGTCATTGGCCTATATTGCCAGTATCGCGCGTATTACCCGTGGTTCAATGATTGAAGTGCTTCACTCCAACTTTATTCGCACAGCGCGCGCGAAAGGTTTACCGCTGCGCACTATCGTTTTACGCCATGCATTGAAACCGGCATTACTGCCAGTTTTGTCCTATATGGGGCCTGCGTTTGTCGGCATTATTACCGGTTCAATGGTAATTGAAACTATTTTCGGCTTGCCGGGGATAGGTCAGCTGTTCGTTAACGGAGCGTTAAACCGCGATTACTCTCTGGTCTTGAGTTTGACTATTTTGGTCGGCGCTTTAACCATTTTATTCAATGCGATTGTTGATGTGCTCTATGCCGTTATCGATCCTAAAATCCGTTACTAGCACTGGAGCACGCCAATTATGTTGAGCAAGAAAAATAGCGAAGCTCTGGAAGTTTTCAGTGAGAAGCTGGAAGTTGAAGGGCGCAGCCTTTGGCAGGATGCCCGCCGCCGCTTTATTCATAACCGCGCGGCGATCACCAGTTTGGTGATCCTGGTGTTGATTACTCTGTTTGTTATTTTTGCCCCGATGCTAGCGCAGTTTAGCTATTCGGATACTGACTGGGGCATGATGTCGGCGGCTCCTGATCTCGAGTCCGGGCACTATTTCGGCACCGACTCCTCTGGTCGTGATCTGCTGGTTCGTGTCGCTATTGGTGGCCGAATCTCATTGATGGTGGGGGTTGCTGCGGCGCTGGTTGCCGTGGTTGTCGGCACATTATATGGTTCTTTATCGGGCTATTTGGGTGGGAAAGTTGACTCACTGATGATGCGCTTGCTGGAGATCCTTAACTCATTTCCGTTTATGTTCTTCGTTATTCTGCTGGTGACCTTCTTCGGCCAGAATATTTTGTTGATATTTGTGGCGATCGGCATGGTGTCCTGGCTGGATATGGCGCGTATTGTCCGTGGGCAGACATTAAGTCTGAAGCGCAAAGAGTTTATCGAAGCGGCATTGGTGGGGGGGGTTTCCACTCGCAATATCGTCTTGCGCCATATCGTCCCGAACGTTTTGGGCGTGGTGGTGGTGTATGCTTCTTTGCTGGTTCCCAGCATGATTTTGTTTGAATCTTTCCTGAGTTTCCTCGGTTTAGGCACACAAGAGCCACTCAGTAGTTGGGGCGCATTGTTGAGTGATGGTGCCAACTCAATGGAGGTCTCCCCATGGTTACTGATGTTTCCTGCCGGATTTCTGGTCGTGACTCTGTTCTGTTTTAACTTTATCGGCGATGGCTTGCGTGATGCCCTCGACCCGAAAGATCGCTGAGGAGTAGCACCATGACGACTATTGATAATCACTCTGCTGTTCAGCAATCTGCGTTGTTGGAACAAAATGTACTGTTGGATGTAAAAGATCTTACCGTGACCTTCGGCACTCCGGATGGTGATGTGACTGCGGTCAATGCACTCAATTTTGATCTGCGTGCCGGGGAAACATTAGGCATCGTGGGCGAGTCCGGTTCTGGCAAATCGCAAACAGCTTTTGCCTTGATGGGGCTGCTTGCCAGTAATGGCCGGATAGGCGGCTCGGCGAAGTTTAATGGCCGGGAGATTTTGAATCTGCCAGAGAAGCAGTTGAACCGTTTGCGGGCCGAAGAGATCTCGATGATTTTCCAGGACCCAATGACCTCGCTGAATCCTTATATGCGGGTGGGAGAGCAGCTAATGGAAGTGCTGCAACTGCATAAAAAGATGAGTAAAAGTGAGGCGTTCGAGGAGTCAATCCGCATGTTGGATGCGGTAAAAATGCCGGAAGCGCGTAAACGTATGCGCATGTACCCACATGAATTCTCTGGCGGTATGCGTCAGCGAGTGATGATTGCGATGGCGCTGCTGTGTCGGCCTAAGTTATTGATTGCTGATGAGCCTACCACTGCTCTGGACGTTACAGTTCAGGCTCAAATCATGACTTTGCTGAATGAACTAAAACGTGAGTTCAATACCGCAATCATCATGATCACCCATGATTTGGGGGTGGTTGCCGGTATCTGTAATAAAGTTTTGGTGATGTATGCGGGGCGAACAATGGAGTATGGTCAAGCCCGCGACGTGTTTTACCACCCAAGCCACCCTTATTCTATTGGTCTGCTGAATGCGGTTCCTCGTCTGGATGCCGAAGGCGACTCTCTGATGACGATACCGGGTAATCCGCCAAATTTACTGCGCTTGCCGAAAGGGTGCCCGTTCCAGCCCCGTTGCCAATATGCAATGGATCGCTGCTCTACGGCGCCAGCATTGGAGCATTTTGGTGAAGGCCGTTTACGTGCCTGCTACAAGCCAGTGGGGGAGTTGGTATGAATGCCATGACAGAGAAGAGAGTCTTGTTGGAGGTGGCCGACCTGAAAGTTCATTTTGATATTCAGGACGGCAAACAGTGGTTCTGGCAACCCTCAAAAACATTAAAAGCCGTTGATGGTGTGACATTACGTCTGTATGAAGGCGAAACCTTGGGTGTGGTGGGTGAGTCAGGTTGTGGTAAATCGACTTTTGCGCGCGCCCTTATTGGTTTGGTGAAAGCCACTGGCGGCAGTGTGGCATGGTTAGGTAAAGATTTGCTTAACATGAATGCGACCGAGTGGCGTGACATCCGCAGTGATATTCAGATGATATTTCAGGACCCGCTGGCATCACTGAATCCGCGCATGACGATTGGCGAAATCATTGCCGAGCCACTGCGGACTTATCATCCCAAAATGCTGCGCCAGGAGGTCAAAGATAAAGTCAAAGCGATGATGCTGAAGGTTGGCTTGCTGCCAAACTTAATCAACCGCTATCCCCATGAGTTTTCGGGTGGTCAGTGTCAACGTATTGGTATTGCTCGCGCGCTGATCCTTGAGCCGAAGCTGGTGATTTGTGATGAACCGGTCTCTGCGCTGGATGTGTCAATTCAGGCGCAAGTGGTAAATTTGTTGCAGCAATTGCAGCGTGAAATGGGATTATCACTGATTTTTATTGCTCATGATTTGGCGGTGGTAAAACATATCTCTGACCGCGTTTTGGTGATGTATCTCGGCCATGCTGTTGAATTGGGCACTTATGATGAGGTTTATCATAATCCGCAGCACCCTTACACCAAGGCGCTGATGTCGGCGGTGCCAATTCCTGATCCAGATAAAGAGAGGGCGAAAGTTATTCAGTTGCTGGAAGGTGAGTTGCCTTCGCCGATTAACCCGCCATCAGGCTGTGTATTTCGGACTCGCTGCCCCATTGCCGGGCCAGAATGTGCGAAAACCCGCCCATTGCTGGAAGGTAGTTTCCGTCATGCAGTCTCTTGTCTAAAAGTTGATCCGCTATAAAGCGATGATGCAGGCTGTCATCGGCCAGTAAAAAAACTCCCCGCCAAATAGATGACGGGGAGTTTTTGCTATCTATGGTTTTATAAAATTATGGTTTTATAAAATGCTGACGTTATAAAAACCATGACTCAATAGAGCAACCATTGCGATGGTGTAATTACTCTTTCCACAAGATATGGCAAAGTTTATGGTCTTTTTCGCGGCATAAGAGAACACGGGCAAATATATCGTTAATCTCTTCGCCATCACTGTCCGCCAGACCAATGACCACTTCGGCGAAAAAGTCAGGGTTCAAATCAAAATCGACATGTTCCTGCCAATCTTCGGCGGGGTCAAATAGCTCTGCGCCACCGCGCTCTTCAAACTGAAGGTTAAATAATAAAATATCAGCTGGGTCGAGATTATCACCCGCCAGCTCAAGAAAAATATCGTAAGCCTGTTCCAGTGTTTCATCTTCAGTCAGGCGGTTATTAAGATCCATTGAGCTTGGCTCTGGTGCATTCTGGTCCATGTGCAGATTCCCATTTATCATTGGCAGATTGCGCTCATTAAAACACTCCATAGACCGCTTTTACAATTATTATGCGGTTTGATGCCGATAACTCAGAACATCTTCATTAAGACAGCCATGAACGGCTCGACGTCTTATAATAGTGGGCTGAAGAAGTAGAATAGTCGCTCAGTGACACGGTGCCAGAGAGGGCGTTTATTCCACAACTCACCATCTAATAACACCGAGCGGGCAATGTAATCGTCTTGCACTTGCGCTAAATCAGCACCAAAGCCATCATCGTCAATGACCAGCGTGATTTCAAAGTTCAGCCATAAGCTGCGCATATCCAAATTGACTGTCCCCACCAGGCTCAGTTGACCATCGACCAGCACACTTTTGCTGTGCAACAGCCCGCCTTCAAACTGGTAAATTTTAACCCCAGCATCCAGCAATTCTGAAAAGAAGGCTCTGCTTGCCCAGCGGACCATCATCGAGTCATTTTCTCGTGGCACGATAATACTGACATCGACACCGCGCTGTGCGGCGGTACAGATGGCATGGAGTAAATCATCGCTCGGCACGAAATAGGGGGTGGTCATGATTAACTGTTCGCGAGCTGCATACACGGCAGTTAGCAGCGCCTGATGAATCATCTCCTCAGGGAAGCCGGGGCCGGAGGCGATAACCTGAATCGTATGGCCGCTCTCCTCTTCGAACGGCATAATAGGGTTATCCGGCGGGGGCGGCAAAATTCGTTTACCGGTTTCAATCTCCCAGTCACAGGCATACACGATCCCCATGGTGGTCGCTACTGGGCCCTCCATCCGCGCCATCATGTCAATCCACTGGCCCACTCCGGCATCTTGCTTGAAGAAGCGTGGATCAACCATATTCATGCTACCGGTATAGGCGACATAGTTATCAATCAAGACGATTTTGCGGTGCTGGCGTAAATCCATGCGGCGCAGAAAAACGCGAAATACATTCACTTTGAGAGCTTCGACCACCTCAATCCCGGCATTGCGCATCATGGCGGGGTACGGGGTGCGGAAGAATTGCTGGCTACCGGCGGAGTCGAGCATCAGTCGGCAATGGACCCCACGGCGTGCTGCGGACATTAAGGATTCGGCAACCTGATCAACCAGGCCACCGGGTTGCCAGATATAAAACACCATTTCTATGTTGTGGCGGGCTAATTCAATGTCACGCACCAGCGCTTTTAACGTGTCGTCAGTGGTGGTCAATAGCTGTAGTTGATTGCCTTTAACGCCACTGATGCCTTGGCGGCGCTCACATAATTGGAAGAGTGGCGTGGCGACTTCACTATTGGAAGTGGCAAAAATGTGTTGGCAATCCTTCAGTTCACTCAGCCAACGCGCGGTAGAGGGCCACATTGCTTTTGCTCGTTCGGCACGGCGTTTACCAAGATGAAGTTCCCCAAACGAGAGGTATGCGATTATTCCGACCAAAGGCAGAATATAGATAACAAGTAGCCATGCCATGGCCGAAGGAACGGTTCTGCGCTTCATGAGAATACGCAAGGTTACCCCGGCAATGAGCAACCAATAGCCAAAAACTGAGAGCCAGCTGATTACGGTATAAAATGTTGTCATGAGGGCGGAAGTCCTGTTCACAAACGGTCAATAAAGAGTGTACGCACAGTATGGCAAAGGCGAAACCTTTAAGCAGAGATATTACTAGGTAAAATCTTTTAACCTAAAGGACTTGCAACGGATAATTAAATAATTGATCGGTACTTTTGGGTGTTTTTAGACGGCTTTGGGGTCTATCCAGACGAATAAATATAGAGCGTTTTCGCTAAATAGAGGATTTCTCCCAACAGCGGCTTGGCTGAGGAGATGAAAGGTCTATAATAGCCCAGTTCTCAGCTATGGAAGAGTTGTTTCATGAGACGGAGTAAAAATGAGGTGGGCCGCTGGCGTATGCTACGGCAAAATCAGCGTCGAAGAAGTCGCTGGCTTGAAGGGCAGTCACGGCGTTATCGTCATATCTACAGCATTAGACAGCGTAATGATCATCAGCATCGAAGGTCGCTATTGTTCACGGTTGCTTATGAGTGGTGATGCGCTGAGGTAGTCATAAAACAGTCTCTTTAGAGGCTGTTTTTGTTTTATCCATGATATATGTCAGGCACTTAATAGCTTTTCGCTCCCCAATAGGCCCTATAATCTTTTTCGTTGTCAGGTCACTCTGGGTGTTCTTGTCAATAGATTGTTGCCAGCTTTGAATTCAGTGATGATATTTTCCACTTTAAATGGCGAACTTTTTCGCAGAAAAAACATACCTATCCTAAATTAGAAAAATACGACAATTCCTATGTCAATATTAATAATAAGTGGTGCAACATAGTAGATTATCAGTTTATTTCACATAAGAATGACATAGCGCTACTCTCTATATTAGGTCGCTTCGTTCTGATCGTTCAGTTTCAGGGGTGTTACTGTTTGGTTGTTCGAAGCGGCCATTCCCCTCAGTAAAATATATAAGAATTCAATTATAAGTTTGTTAATCGTCATGATTAAGTAATATTTCCTATCTATCAATGGGTTGATTTTCATTTCTGCTTTTTTGGTTAGCACTGCTCATCGATTTTATTGATCAATAATAAAAAATTGATCAATTTTATCAATTGATCAATACTGCTATCCTTATTAAATAAAAGGATTTTACTGTGGATAGCAGGCTAGACATTGCAGTTGATTGCTCTTTTATCTGTGAGCCTGTTTACAGGCCGAACGGTAAGTTATTTGCTGTTGAGTTATTGAGCCGGTTTACGACTACCTCTTTTAAGTCGCCCATTTATACTGAGCGATTCTTGCATCAACTTAATGCTCAGATGAAAACTAAATTGTTATGTGACCAATTATTCGCAGTAGCCATTCACCAGAGATGGTTTATTGATCATCAAATAGTACTCTCGATAAATATAGATTTTGATATGGCACAGGCTGTGCTGGACGACAAAGAGATCATCTCGTTGTTAGGGTCGATGCCCTTTATCCGGCTGGAGATAATGGAGAGTTTCCCCAATCTCAGTGATGGGCCGAAGAATACGCTATTAAGTAAGTTGGCTGAACGATACGCATTGTGGTTAGACGATTTTGGCAGTGGTAATTCTCACCTCGCGGCGGTGTCCAGTGGCTTCTTTGAATGCGTTAAAGTGGATAAGCATTTTTATTGGCAATGGGCGGGGAGTGTCACGTTCGAAAATCTGGTCACGCGATTGCGTGAAAATTGCCAGTGCGTGATAGTCGAGGGGGTTGAGACTCGCCAGCAGTTTATCCAATTAGCCGATATCGGCGTTGATGCCATGCAAGGTTACCTATTTAATTCATTGCCGCTGAATGATGTTCATCGGTTACCGCTAGAGTAAATCTGAATTTTTGCTCATAGGACATGAGGTTAGGGGGCTTTTGCTGCGAGTATCACAGTTATATAACGCGGTTCGGCGGATGATATCATCCCTATTACAGCAAAGGCTTATCGTTCATGTCTCAATATAAATTAGCTAAAACCGTATTCTTCGGGGATTTGAAAGTCAGCACCGCGCTTTATAAGTACGAAATTTATTGTGAAGAGTCTGAGCTGCTCTACCACGCCGCAATTTATGCTGAGCAAGTCATTGCTGCTGGCAAACACACTTATCCTGTCTGGGTAAGAAAAGATCATATGATATTAAAATCACCGGCGCACATGCTGGATAAAGCCGTTGATGCCTGCGAAGAGCATTGGTTGAAGCACTACAAAGTTTAGCGCCCTGATATTGGCAGGTGAAGGTATCAACTTAAAGTGCAATGACAAAAAGTACGCCTAGGCTCAGGCGTACTGATTAATGCAGCATCTATGAGGTCGGTGAGAGGGTTAATCAAACAGATCTGACAGAAAACTTCTCTTCTTGTAAGGCTTAGATTTTGAATAGCCATGATGATCGCGGTCACGTCCATGGTCACGATCGCGCTCTCTGTTCTCTGCGTAAGGGGCGGTAGCCGCCGGAGCTGGTGTGCTCTCAGCTGATTTTTCGATGATTTTATCGAGCTCCCCACGATCTAGCCAGACACCCCGACAGTTTGGGCAATAATCAATCTCAATACTTTTACGTTCAGACATCACCAGTTGGGTATCTTTGCATACTGGACACTGCATAGTCTTCATCTCCGTATTTAACAAAATGACTCAGGGTCATGCTACAAAAGTGATATCAGATTAGACACTGATTCTCAGTAATGATAAGTAAAGATGATTAAAGAGATGTAATAGCCTGACAGGATAGGGCCGCTGGGGGAGTTAGCGGCTCTGACAAAAGAGGATTGACTCAGAATACGCGCTTATAGGGTTTGACGATGACAGATTGGTAAACCCCTGCGGCGACATAAGGATCTTGCCCGGCCCAGGCTTCGGCCTCGTGTTGTGAGGCAAACTCGGCTATCACGGTAGAACCGGTGAATCCGGCAGCTCCGGGGTCGGCGCTGTCAATGGCCGGATTAGGGCCAGCAGTCAGTAGACGCCCTTGATCCTGTAATGCTTGTAAACGCGCCAAATGAGCAGGGCGCACGGATAAACGCTTCTCAAGTGAATCAGGGAGATCAGTGGCAAAGATTACATACAGCATGTTTCACCTTTTAAATTTGTCTATTCATTATGTATCAAGTTTCAAGGATGTCGGCTGTGGGTGTTCACCCCAGTCACTTATTCAGCGCACCATAACAGCATGTTCAATCGATAAATTCAATCAAGTGCCAAATGGGTTATATTGCCGATGAGCAAGTGGGTACACCGATGGTTAATGATGAAATAAAATGATAACTGAGGGTAAACAGAAAGTGTTATTTCGTTGATATCGTCGTTTAAAGCACCATTTAAGGTTTAAGGGTAAGATTGTTTGCTGTTACGTATTGAATATGATTGCTATTTGCATTTAAACTTAGCTGCATTAGAGGATACTGAATTATTATGCAGCTAAATAAATTTTTCCTGGGTCGACGGCTTACGTGGCCAATCGCATTTTCAGTAGGGTTACATGGCAGCGTGGTTGCGGCGTTACTCTATGTTTCGGTAGATCAGATGAGTGTACAGCCTGAAATAGAGGATGCACCCATTGCGGTGACTATGGTCAATATTGCGGCCTTTGCTGCACCACAACCTGCGGCGGCAGAACCACAGGCCGAACCTGAACCGGTTGAAGAGGCACCGCCTGAACCTGAAGTGCTGCCAGAACCTGTTCCCGTGCCCATTCCTGAACCGGTAAAGCCAAAACCGAAACCTAAGCCAAAACCGGTGAAAAAAGAGGTTAAAAAGCCGGAAGTGAAGAGAACAGAAGCAGCGCCGGACGATAAGCCATTTAAGTCGGATGAGCCCGCGCTGGTGGCTAATAATGCACCGGTAAAATCGGCTCCGAAAGCCGCAGCACCGGGGGCCTCTACCACGGCAGGGCCAAGAGCATTGAGCAAGGCGAAGCCCACCTATCCAGCAAGAGCGCTGGCGTTAGGGGTCGAAGGGCAGGTGAAAGTACAGTATGACATTGACGAAGAGGGTCGTGTCACCAATGTGCGTATTCTGGAAGCCACTCCGCGTAATACCTTTGAGCGTGAAGTGAAGCAAGTGATGCGCAAATGGCGCTTTGAAGCGGTTGCCGCCAAAGATTATGTCACCACCATCGTCTTTAAGATTGGTGGCAATATGGAGATGGATTAACCGACCACAAGATACTCGGTCACCAGCCATATTCGCTTATAAAAGCAGAAGGGTCGCTGTTAGGGCGACCCTTCTGACATCAGTGGGCTGGTTTGCCGCTATTGCGTTGCACCAACCTCAAAATTCCCTCGGCCATCAGGCAGCCCACGGGCTTTACCTGCATCATCCACGGCCACATAGGTAAACACCGCTTCTGTGGCGCGATAGCGCTGACCAATTGGCTCGGAAGAGACCTTTTTCACCCAGACTTCAATATTGATGGTGATGGAGCTACGGCCCGTTTTAATACAGCGCGCATAGCAACAGACCACATCACCCACCGCGACCGGTTTAAGGAAAGTCATGCCATCAACTCTTACCGTGACAACGCGGCCATGTGCTATCTCTTTAGCCTGAATGGCACCACCAATATCCATTTGCGACATTAACCAGCCACCGAAGATATCGCCATTGGCATTGGTATCTGCGGGCATGGCAAGGGTGCGAAGTACTAATTCACCGTTAGGTAATGATTGCTCACCGCGAGGTGATAGTTGTTCCTGAGTCATCTCTGCCTGCTTCTCAACCTGATTACTTGACGCTGCGAGGATATTACCCCCAGCAACGCCAATGACTTGGGCTATTTGTTATTTGAAATTATGACTTTTTCTGCTCTTCTGGCATATGCCGATAGATATAAACGCCGCTGATAAGGGTGAATACCAGAGTCATCGCGGTTAAGCCAAAGACTTTAAAGTTCACCCAGATATCTTGTGGTAACCAGAACGCCACATAGATGTTCAGCAAGCCACAGGCCAGGAAAAAGAGTGCCCATGCCATATTGAGCGTTGACCAGACTGCATCAGGCAGTGTCAGCTCTTTACCGAGCATCCGCTGAATCAATGGTTTGTTCATAAACCATTGGCTTACCAACAAGGCGACGGCAAACAGCGCATACAGCACCGTCACTTTCCATTTAATGAATAGGTCGCTGTGGAATGCCAGCGTCAAGGTGCCGAATACCAACACCATCGCGGCGGTTATCAGCGTCATCCTCTCTACCTTGCGGAATTTCAGCCAGGTAAAGGCCAACGCCAATAATGTTGCGACAATCAATGCCCCTGAGGCGACAAAAATGTCATACATCTTGTAGAAAACGAAAAATACGACCAATGGGAGAAAATCTAAAAGTTGCTTCATGAATCAATCCATCATTTGTACACCGCCCGACTATACCGGATTCAGTGAGGTGAGGGTACTAGCGGTAAAACACTATTATCCTTAATTATCTGCCGGAATGCGCGCTCTGCCAGTGGAATTTGCAGAAACTTACGATAAACAAGTAACAGTTCTTGTCGGTATATTGCTAGTGATGCATTTAGCCAGCATGATAAGTAATAAATATTGGGTTAAGGGTTGATGGAGTCAATATGCAGAGAAAATCACTTCGGCAATGGATGCCAGGTTTGACCCAATTAATGGCTTATGAACGTGACTGGTTCAAACCCGATCTCAGGGCCGGGTTATCCGTGGCGGCAGTGGCACTTCCTATTGCCATTGCCTATGCCGAATTGACCGGTGTCAGTGCCGCCGTCGGCTTATATTCATGTATTTTACCGATGATTGCGTACGCATTCTTTGGTTCATCGCGACAATTGATTGTCGGGCCAGATGCCGCGACTTGTGCGGTGATAGCCGCCGTGGTTGCCCCCCTGGCGGCAGGGAGCAGTGAGGTTCACTGGCAGTTAACCATCATGATGACATTAATGATGGGGACATGGTGTCTGGTGGCCAGCCGCTTCAAGCTGGGTGCATTGGCCGATCTATTATCGCGCCCCATCCTGACCGGCTTACTGAATGGTGTGGCTATTACTATTATTGTCGATCAGTTGGGTAAGGTTTTTGGTTTTATGACCCGCCCGCCACAACTGATTGAGCGGGTTTTGGCGCTACCTCATAATTTGTATAACAGCCATCTGCCCACGGTCGCCATTTCGCTGCTGACTTTTGTGGTGCTGTATGGCGTCAAATGGTTACGACCCAACTGGCCTGCGCCGTTGCTGGCGATTGTTATCGCGACCTTCGTCTCTTGGGCCGCCAATATGGCGCAATTTGGTGTCGCGGTGGTCGGTGGATTTGACGGCGGGCTGCCGATGGTACATTGGCCTGATTTCCAGCCGGGTCTGCTGCGCGACATGGTTATTCCGGCCCTGAACCTTGCGGTGGTCAGTTTTGTTAGCATGATGCTGACCGCCCGCAGCTTTGCCGCCAAAAATGGCTATGAGGTGGATGCGGATGTGGAGCTGCGCGCCTTGGGTATTAGCAATATTGTTTCCGCGTTATCCCAAGGTTTTGCTATCAGTGGAGCCAGTACCCGCACTGCGGTGAATGATGCTAATAATGGTAAGAGCCAACTGGTGTCGATTATTGCCGCACTGGTCATTGCGATGGTACTGCTGTTTTTAACCCGCCCACTGCAATTTATTCCCATCGCGGCGCTGGGTGTGGTGCTGATTTATGCCGCCTGGTCACTGCTGGGATTTCGCAGTTTATGGCAGTTGCGTAAACGTAATACGCAGGCTTTCTATCTGGCGATTTTTACCTTTGTCAGTGTGGTATTGGTCGGCGTAATAAGTGGCATCGGTTTGGCGGTATTATTGGGCTTATTACAATTCTTACGCACCGTATTCCGCCCGACAGAGCAGCTATTAGGGGTGAATGCCGATGGTATGATTCATTCAATGCGCAGTGGAAATGGCATTAAACCTGTGCCTGGAGTGATGATTTATCGTTTTAACTCACCACTGACCTATTTTAATGTGGCCTATTTTAAGCGGCGTATTCTAAATTTGGTCGATAGCACGCCTCATCCGGCGGATTGGGTGGTCATTGATGCGGTGGCTAGTTTCACCTATGCCGATATCAGTGTTTTGGCGGCGATCGATGAGCTTAAGCGTGATCTGAAACAGCGCAATATTAAGTTGATATTGGCGGGGCGACGCACTGAACTGACCCGGTGGTTCCGTATTAATCGGCTGAAAAGCCATGACGATGACCTGATTTTGGTGCCGGATCTCTATCTGGCACTGAAGCTGATTCAGAGTAAACAGCGGGTCGCCGAGAAGCACGAATCAGCAGCTGATCCAGAGCCTGAAATCAGTTAGCAGGTTGAGCCAGGGGGAGTGTTAGCAGGAGTTAAACCGTAAAAAAGGGCCCGTAATGGCCCTTTTCAGACGGCTGAAAAAGTTGATAAGCGGGGAAATGTGCTGAATGGGTCGTAACGGCGTGAGCCGTCGGAGCACCCATCGGTGCAGTCGCCCCGCCAGTTTCGGAGTGACAAAATAGGTTTGTCATTAACCTCCTTTTGTCACTTTATCTGCAGCGATATTTACGCGGTAACATCTGTTGGCCGCAACAACATATATAAGCGGAACAGATAGACCAGTAACAGTGCAGAGACCAGATTGCTCAGCGCACTTAAAACAACCGTCGCAATAGGGGTTGGCAGAGCCGTTAGGTGGCTTACCAGATACAGCAAAATCAATTTGGCTGCTATCCACAACATCATGGCCGGAACAATCAACCGGACATTGGCGAAGGCCAATTTAGTGCTGGCTTTGATTGCGGCAAAAACACCCATCTTTTCAGTGGTCACAATAACCGGCGACAACGACAGTGCGACGGCAATAACAACACCGGGCACGATAAACATCGTCAACCCTAACTGAATCAACAAGGTGCCGATAAACATCAGCAGTAGTAAGCGAGGCAGAATAGGGACGGAAATCCCAATCGCTTGCAGTGCACTCACACGCCGGCCCTGAGAGACCATCGAGATCAGCGTTAACATTCCACCCACTAATAATACGTTACCGACTAATGCAGAGAAAGTTGCCGCAGCAGAGACTTTGAGTAGCACCATCTGCTGCTCTGGTGTCATTTGCGAGACTATCTCACTGATGCTGACAGTTGCCGATGAGGTAATATCGTTTTCCGTGGTGTTTAACAGATTCAGTTGTTCAGTGTCAGGGATAAAAGCCTGATTTAGCATGACGGTAATGAACGCAGTCAGTAGGGCCAGCAGCAGGATCGCGGGCAGCTGATTACGTAAAAAGTTAAAACTGTCACGGTATAAAGTGTTAGCCGTGATAGGCATGAAAGCTCCTTGGAGTCGAAAAAATAGTGCTTAGCTAATGATTATACCTTGTTATGGGGCGCTATGGGACACTGAGATTGGCCGACGACTGATTTCTTCTAATCTAATTACCTTGACGTTATCAATAGGTAACGGTAGCAACCCATAGTGCGCGCGGGCGTGATCACAGGATGTGATTATGGGTATGGCCTTCGCCTGAGGGGGCAAATGGCTGGCAAGGAGAGGGGTGGTCAGCATAAATTGAGCAAGAAACAGAGTGGCCGACCTCACCAAAACGGCTTTTATGATCCAGATCAATTTCAATATAATGAATGAATTAAATAACCCTACATAAAATAGGATTTATTTAAGTTGTTGCAAAAGATGTGATCTCGAGTGGATCATAAATAATCATTTGTAGGTATATTCTGCTCGCGAATATACCTACAAATGGAATGGATAATGAAAAAAATCACTTTGGCATTGTTAGCCGTAGCAGCTCTGGCACCGACTGCGGCAAGCGCGCATCAAGCAGGCGATTATATTTTCCGGGCAGGGACAGCAACTGTCAGGCCAAATACCGGGTCTGATGACGTATTAGGTTATGGTTCCTTCAAAGCGGATAATAATACCCAACTGGGTCTGACCTTCAGTTATCTGATTACGGATAATATCGGGGTAGAATTGCTGGCCGCCACGCCGTTCCGCCATAAAATTGGCCTCGGGCCAACCGGTGATATTGCAGAAGTTAAGCAATTACCGCCAACCTTAATAGCGCAATACTATTTCCGCGACAAACAAGACAAACTGCGCCCATATCTGGGTATTGGCTTGAACTACACCAAGTTCTTTGATGAAAAATTCAATAGTACCGGTTCTGCTGCGGGTCTAACCGACCTGAGTGTGAAAGATTCATGGGGGATTGCCGGTCAGGCCGGTATGGATTACATGGTCAGTGAAAACTGGATGCTGAATATGTCAGTCTGGTGGATGAATATCGAGTCAGACGTGAAATTCAAAGCAGGTGGTGTAGAGCAGAGCATTAGCACTCGTCTTGATCCATGGGTGTTTATGTTTGGCGCGGGTTACCGTTTCTAATTACCCTTCGTCCTTGGGGCTACAGCGGTGTTAGCGGCACTCGCGCACCCGAATCATTTACTTGAGAACTCATAATTGCAGAGGGGGCTTTGCAATGGAGGCGCAGAGATGCGCCTCCAAACATAACACTAGCGGATCAGCATTTGATCACTGACTGATTTCACCCCAGGTACGGAGCGGGTGATCTGCACCGCACGGTTTGCATCCTGACGTGAGCTAACAAAGCCACTCAACTGAACCCGCCCTTTGAAAGTTTCAACACTGATCTCAGTCGATTTTAAATTCTTCTCTCCCAGCAGCGCGGACTTAACCTTAGTGGTGACGACAGTATCATCGAGATAACCACCGGTTCCTTCTGATTTTGCTGTTGGCGCACAAGCTGATACGGCCATTGCCATAATGACGGCAATGCATAAGGCTGAAAGGGTCTTAAAAAGCTTCATAAATGACTCTCCATGTTATTGATGTCACAAGGGGATGGGTTAAACACTAAACACTCATTGAATGTGGCATTAATGCATAGTTTACACAGTGCTATAGCGCACGCACGGCACCATAAATGTAAAAAAATGCTTAGTGTGTTACATGATTATTAGTGATGGATGGCTTTTATTCAAATTCACGGTGAATCTGAAGTGAGGAAGATATTGAAAAAAGAGAGTAAAGCGCCGGAGCTGAACAAGCCATCGGGCGCTTATCTACCAATTAGCTGCGTGTTGCGGCTTTCATCTCAGCCACAAAACGGGTCAGTTGTGCCAACATCACAGCGGGCTGCGAGAGATTGTTTTCAATGATTTTTACAATGGCGGAACCTGAAATAGCGCCTGCTGCCCCAGCCGCTAAACTGCTTTTCACCTGTTCAGGTTCTGAAATGCCAAAACCTTGCAGTGCGGGCGCCGCATGATACTCCCGCAACTTATCGATCAGATGATTTAGCGGTAGATGACCGTGATCCTCAGCGCCCGTCACACCAGCGCGGGAGAGCAGATAGGTATAGCCACGGCCATGGGAGGCAATTTCCCGCAGCAAATCATCATCTGCGTTCGGTGGGCAGATAAAGATCGGCGCAATGTTGTGGCGTAAAGCGGCAGCCCGGAAGGGGGCTGACTCTTCAAATGGCACGTCAGCGATAAGCACCGAGTCCACGCCCACCTCAGCACAACGTTGATAGAAAGTATCAATCCCGTTATGGAATACCAAGTTCGCATACATCAGCAGGCCAATTGGGATCGCCGGATGTTTTTTGCGAATTTCCGCCAGCATCTCAAAACAGATAGCCGGTGTGACCCCGGCGGCAAAGGCACGTAGCGCGGCATTTTGAATCGTCGGGCCATCGGCCAGCGGGTCAGAGAAAGGGATGCCCAACTCCAACGCATCGGCACCGGCAGCAATCAAGGTGTCAATAATCTCTAACGATAGCGCGGGTGAGGGATCGCCTAACTGTACAAAAGGTACAAACGCCCCCTCTTTTTTGGCGGCTAATTGTTGGAAAAGCTGTTGATAACGCTCCATTAAATCTCTCCCCGAGCTTTCAGAATATCGTGAACGGTGAAAATATCTTTATCACCACGACCGGACAGATTGACCACCAATATCTGCTCTTTCTCCGGCGACGCTTTAATCATTTTCAAGGCATGAGCCAGCGCATGGGAGGACTCCAACGCGGGGATTATCCCCTCCTGGCATGACAGCGCTTTGAAGGCGTCCAGCGCTTCATCATCGGTCACCGAAACATAATCGGCGCGACCAATGCTGTTTAAATAGGCATGTTGTGGCCCGACCGATGGGAAATCCAGCCCGGCAGAGATGGAGTAAGACTCTTCGATTTGGCCATCACTGGTCTGCATCATCGGTGATTTCATACCGAAGTAGATGCCCACTTTGCCGTGTTTAAGTGGTGCGCCATGTTGACCCGTTTCGATGCCAAGTCCCGCGGGTTCGACACCAATTAACCCCACATTCGGCTCATCGATAAAGTCAGCGAACATGCCGATGGCGTTGGAACCGCCCCCGACACACGCCAGTACGGCATCGGGTAGACGACCTTCGCGGGCTAACATCTGCGCTTTAGTCTCTTCGCCAATCATACGTTGGAACTCACGCACAATGGTCGGGTAAGGATGCGGGCCTGCGGCGGTTCCCAGCATATAGTGAGCGGTTTCGTAGCTACCAGACCAGTCGCGCAGCGCTTCGTTACAAGCATCTTTCAGTGTTGAAGATCCACTGTGCACCGGGATAACTTCGGCCCCCATCAGGTGCATACGAAACACATTCGGTGACTGGCGCTCAATGTCTTTCGCCCCCATGTAGATGCGGCACTTCAAGCCCAGCAGGGCGCAAGCCAGTGCTGACGCCACGCCATGTTGACCGGCTCCAGTTTCAGCAATGATTTCAGTCTTGCCCATACGTTTTGCTAATAGCGCCTGACCCAAAACCTGATTGGTTTTGTGCGCGCCGCCGTGTAGCAAGTCTTCACGTTTCAGATATAACTTGGTTTTCGTCCCTGCGGTCAGGTTTTGACACAGAGTTAGCGCCGTCGGGCGACCGGCGTAGTTCTTCAACAAATCCTGAAATGCCGTCTGAAATTCAGGGTCCAGTTGAGCGCTGACAAAAGCCTCTTCCAGTTGTTTCAGTGCTGGCATCAGGATCTGTGGCACATACATGCCACCGAACTCGCCAAAATAGGGATTAAGTGTGGTCATTTTTTTTGTCCTTTATAGGATTAACCAATCTGTGGCTATAAATGAAATCAATAAGTCCGCAATGCTTTGAATGCCGCGGCGATCAACTGTGGATCTTTAATGCCGGGGGCGCTTTCGACACCGGAGTTGAAATCCAGGCCCGCGCAGCCCAATTGTGCTGCAACAGCACTGTTGTCGGCACTCAAGCCACCGGCCAGCAAGACGTTATCCAGTGACTCGCCAGCTAACAGTGACCAGTCAAAATGTTGGCCGCTGCCACCCTGACCATTATCCAGGACATAACGCTCAACATGCTGCAAGTTGCGGGCAGGCAGGGTATCGCTGACACTCAGCGCCTTCCAGATCTGGCAATTGGCAGGTAAAACTTGACGTAATTGATCGATATAAGTTTGGTCCTCTTGCCCATGCAACTGCACGGCAGCCAGCGCTAAGCGCTCGGCGATGGGTTGGATGGTCTCTATTTTGGCATCACGGAACACCCCAACGTATTTCAGCGGCGCACCACTGATCACCGCCCGGGCCTGAGCAATATCCACATTGCGCGGTGAGCTGCCAACAAAAATCAACCCACCATACAGGGCACCGGCGTGATAGGCGGCAGCGGCATCTTGAGCGCGAGTCAGGCCACACACTTTATTTTCACCCAGTAATACGCGGCGCACAGCGGCATGGAGGTTGGCTTCAGACATCAGCGCGCTGCCAATCAGGAAGCCGTGGGCAATATCACTTAATTCGCGCACCTGGTGGTAAGAATTGATGCCCGATTCGCTGATGACCGTCACACCGGCGGGCAGACGCGGTGCCAGTTCGCGGGTGCGGTTCAAGTCGATGGAGAGATCACGCAAATCACGGTTATTGATGCCCACGACTTTGGCACCTAATGCAATAGCGCGCTCCAGCTCTTCGGCATTACTGGCTTCCGTCAACACGCCCATCTTTAGACTGTGTGCCAGCGCGGCCAGTTGGCGATAGCGGTCATCATCCAGTACCGATAACATCAGTAAGATGGCGTCCGCCTGATAAAAACGGGCCAGCTGTACCTGATAGGCGTCGATAATAAAGTCTTTGCACAACACCGGCTGAGTCACGACTGCGCTGACTTGCGGCAAGAAATCAAAGCTACCCTGAAAGTACTTTTCGTCAGTCAACACCGAGATAGCCGAAGCATAATCCTTATAAACAGCCGCAATGTCGGCTGGATTAAAATCATCGCGGATCACGCCCTTGGAGGGGGATGCCTTTTTACACTCCAGGATAAACACGCTCTTATTGCTTTGCAGCGCTTGATAAAAGTCGCGCTGGCTCGGGGTGATCTCGTTTTGAAAACGAGCCAACGGCTGTTGCACTTTGCGCGCGGCAACCCAAATCTCTTTATCGCGCACTATTTTGTGAAGTACGGTTTCCTGCATCATCTATCTCCTTGCTGCCAGAGCAGTAACACGATCAAACGCCTGACCGCTGTGGATCATTTCCAATGCTTGCTGTGCGTTATGACGCAAGTTTTCCTGGCCGTACAATTTCAGCAATAGCGCCACGTTAGCGGCGACGGCTGCGGCGTGTGCCGGTTCGCCTTTACCTTGTAACAAGCGTGCTAAAATGTCACGGTTTTCTTCCGGCGCACCACCTTGTAGCGAACTCAGTGGGTAGCGGCTCAGACCAAAATCTTCTGGCGCTAATTCATAAGTTTCGATATTGCCGTTATTCAGCTCAGCGACCTGCGTTGGAGCATGAATTGCCACTTCATCCATCCCTCCGCCATGTACCACTGCGGCACGTTGATAGCCAAGAACTTTGAGTGTCTGCGCAATGGGTAACACCAGCTCAGGGCTGTAAACACCAATCAGCGCCAGTGGCGGACGGGCAGGGTTAATCAATGGCCCCAGCACATTAAACAGGGTGCGGGTTTTCAACTGTTGGCGCACTGGCATCGCATGACGAAAACCGGTGTGATACTGCGGCGCAAACAGGAAACAGACCCCTAACTCATCCAGCGCCAGTCGTGACTGTTCGGCACTCATATCCAGACGAATGCCAAAAGCGGCCAGTAGATCTGACGAGCCAGAGCGGCTGGAGACACTGCGGTTACCGTGCTTCGCCACTTTTACCCCACAACTGGCGGCCACAAAGGCGCTGGCGGTGGAGATATTAATGCTGTTGGTGCCATCGCCGCCGGTGCCGACAATATCGGCGAACATGTAGTCAGGGCGCGGAAAGGGTTGCGCATCGGCCAAAAGGGCTTGTGCCGCGCCGGCTATTTCGGCTGGTGTTTCACCCCGCACTTTCATGCTGATCAATGCCGCTGCCAGTTGGCTCGCTTCCAGTTCACCGCGCACGATAGCGGCAAACAGCTGTTGGCTCTCATGCTGGCTCAGTGACTCGGCGCGGAATAATTTTTCTAATAATATTTGCATCATAAATTCCTTAAATATTCTATCCCCCAAGAACCTGGCGTGCTGCTAACGCCGCGGTGGCTTCAAATCCGCAGGGGATAAGGCCCAGGCCAGTGTCTGTTCCAGCAAACGAGCACCCTGAGTGGTTAAAATCGATTCCGGATGGAATTGATAGCCACAAACGCGGTGAGCATCATGACGCACCGCCATGACCATCTCGCCGAAACGGGCGTTAACAGTTAATTCTGTGGGGATATTGCTGCCAACTAATGAGTGATAGCGGGCTACCGGCAAGGGATTAGGCATCCCCGCAAACATACCTTGCCCATCGTGTTCAATGGCTGAGGCTTTGCCATGCAATATTTCGCCGGCCTGACCGACATGGCCACCATAGGCTTCGACGATGGCTTGGTGACCGAGACAGATGCCGATAATCGGTAACTGACCGCGCAGGCGCTGCAATAATTCTGGCATACAACCGGCTTGAGCCGGGGTGCCGGGGCCGGGGGATAGCATCAGCACCGGTTGTTCCAGCTGCTGTAAGCGCTCAATAATGGTGTCAGCGGCAATCTGATTGCGGTAAATCACCACGCGATGACCACTGGCGCGCAGTTGGTCCACCAGGTTGTAAGTAAAGGAGTCGATATTATCGAGCAGTAAGAGGTCGGCCATCAGAAAATCTCCCTGGCATGGTGTGCTGTTGCAATTGCCCGCAGTACAGCACGTGCCTTATTGCGGGTTTCATCGGCTTCCGCCTGCGGAATTGAGTCGAGGACCACCCCCGCACCGGCTTGAACAGTGGCGATACCCTGTTCGACATAGGCCGAGCGGATCACAATGCAGGTATCCAGATCGCCATGGGCGGTAAAATAGCCCACGGCACCGCCATAACTGCCGCGACGCGAGCCTTCGCGCTCGGCAATCAATTGCATGGCGCGAACTTTTGGCGCACCGCTCAGGGTGCCCATGTTCATGCAAGCCTGATAAGCATGGAGCACATCCAGATCCTGGCGTAGGGTGCCGACGACGCGGGAAACCAGATGCATCACGAAGGAGTAGCGGTCAACTTTCGTTAAATCAGCGACATAACGGCTGCCCGGTTCACAAATACGGGCCAGGTCATTGCGGGCCAAATCCACGAGCATCAAGTGTTCCGCCAGCTCTTTATGGTCAGTGCGCATCTCCAGCTCAATCCGGCTGTCTAAATCAGCATCCAACTCCCCGTTGGCCCGCCGCCCACGGGGGCGAGTACCGGCAATCGGGTAGATCTCAATCTGGCGATTGCTGGCGTCGTACTTCAGTGCGCTTTCAGGCGATGCGCCGAACAGGGCGAATTGGTTATCCTGCATAAAGAACATGTAGGGGCTGGGATTGTGCTCTTTTAGTGTTTGGTACGCCGCCAGCGGCGAGGGGCAAGGCAGAGAGAAGCGGCGGGATGGCACCACCTGGAAAATTTCACCTTCGCGGATCGCTTGCTGCAATTCACTGACCACCGCACCATACTCTTCATCCGATTGGTTACACTGTAACGCCATCTCAGGTACGGATGTGGCAGGAATAGGTTGGGCGGTTTGCTGTAGCTGGTAACTTAGCTGCTCTAAACGATGACTCAGGCGCTGATGCTCATCGCTATTCGGCGTGAACAGACTGGCTTGTAACTGAGTTGAACGATGCTGATGATCCAAAATCAATAAGGTTTCGGCGAGATAGAAACAGAAATCAGGGCAATTCTGGTCATGGCGTAGTGGCGGTAAATTTTCAAAACCGGCCACCAAATCGTAAGCGAACAGGCCGCCGATAAACATCGCTTCCCGCTCAGCCGCTGGCGTCTCAACCAGTTGCAGCAGCAGACGTAATGCATCAAAAACCGATAATGACTGTAACCGCGAGTCTTCATCCTGCACCTCATCAATCATCGGGAAAGTTAATTCACGGCCATTCGGGCGCACCTGAATCTCAACCTGTGGCGGTAATGCTGCATCCAGCAAAGGTAATAACGCGGCACCATTAGGTGTCAGCGCTTCAAGGGTGACGGTTTGTGCCAGTGCGGTGATACGCAGCGCACTGTCAATAATCAGCAGGCTTTTCAGGTTCTGTTTACTGGTGACTTCCGCTGATTCAAGCAACAAGGTGGCTGGACGAGCGCCGCATAACTGGTGAAACAGCGCGGTGGGGTCATCGCGGTAACACGCCGTGGCGGTCAGTAACTGTAGAGTGGGGCGCGGAGTCTGCATCATTTTATTGGTCTCGAAAAGTGATCCTGAAAAAGCGGTTACGCCGAAATATATCCATAAAAAAACCCGCTATTAGCGGGCTGAAGCAATCTGCACTGTCTGATGACTGGTATGCGCGATTACACCGCCCGAGAGAGGGAGATGTGCCACCAACGCAGTAAGGAGATCAGAGTGATTTTCATTGCTTATCCTATGATTATATTCAGTTTAATGGTGCTGCCACTATTGCTGGGCATCAGCTATATGTTCCGTGAACTTGTGTACTAGTTAACTGGTTCGTGAGGTAAATGTCAACCCCTGAATGATTGTTTTTTATCATGCTTAGAATGGCGGATTTTTTGTGTTGAGCGCGCTAACAGTATCAGTGGCAGTGTAAGATTGATTAACCTAAGTCTCATATTCGCGGGTATGATAGTCAGCCACGTTTTTTCTGGACTTTTGTTTTGACTGATAACTCCACCTTATCTGACACGGCTGCGACATCAACGGCCTTTAGGCTCTATGATCTGCATAGCCATACCACGGCGTCTGACGGCTCACTCACCCCCTCGGCGTTGGTGCTAAGAGCCGCGCAGATGCGTGTTAGTGTGTTGGCGATCACCGATCACGACACCACGGCAGGATTGACTGAAGCAGCCGCGACTATTGCGCAGGAAAAACTGGCATTACGGCTTATTTCTGGCGTAGAAATTTCCACTTTATGGGAAAACCACGAGATCCATATTGTGGGGCTAGGTATTGATGTTAACCATGCCAGCATCTGTAAACTGTTGCGCGAACAGTCTGATCACCGCTATGTGCGGGCGCAGGAGATCAGTGCCCGTCTGGCAAAAGCGCGCATCCCAGGTGCCTGGGAAGGGGCTAATCGATTGGCGCAGGGTGGTCAGGTCACCCGCGGGCATTTTGCCCGCTATCTGGTGGAGCAGGGGTTGGCAAGTAATGTCGGGCAGGTTTTTAAAAAGTACTTAGCCAAGGGCAAGACCGGTTATGTTCCCGCACAATGGTGTACAATAGAGCAAGCTATTGATGCAATTCAGCAATCTGGTGGGCAAGCCGTATTGGCGCACCCCGGCCGCTATGATTTAACCGCTAAATGGCTGAAGCGTTTGTTAGCGCACTTTTCTGAACATGGTGGTGACGCCATGGAAGTTGCCCAGTGCCAGCAAGCTCCCCATGAAAGGGCGCAACTGGCACAATATGCGCGCGACTATAATTTACTTGCATCCCAGGGGTCTGATTTCCATCAACCTTGTTCCTGGATTGAGTTGGGCCGCAAATTGTGGCTGCCCGCTGGGGTGGAACCGGTATGGCGTGATTGGCCTGTAGAGCCAGCCACTACCGATCGCAGTTTGGATGATGAGGTAGAGTCATGAGTCAATTTTTTTATATTCACCCAGAAAATCCGCAACCGCGCTTAATCAACCAGAGTGTTGATGTTCTGCGCAAAGGCGGTGTGGTGGTTTACCCAACAGATTCTGGTTACGCCCTTGGCTGCCGTTTAGAAGATAAGACGGCAATGGAACGTATCTGTCGTATTCGTCAGTTGGATGGCAATCATAACTTCACACTGGTATGCCGTGATCTATCTGAGCTATCGACCTATGCGTATGTCGATAACTCGGCATTTCGACTGATCAAAAACAATACGCCCGGGAACTACACCTTTATTTTAAAAGCGACAAAAGAGGTGCCTCGGCGTTTGATGAATGATAAACGTAAAACCATTGGTTTGCGTGTGCCCTCTAACCCGATAGCGCTGGCTTTGCTGGATGTCTTGGGTGAGCCGTTGATGTCGACCACCTTGATGCTGCCAGGCAATGACTTTGCCGAATCTGATCCGGAAGAGATTAAAGAGCATCTGGGCAAACAAGTGGATTTAATCATCCACGGCGGTTCACTGGGCCAGCAACCGACCACGGTAATTGATCTCACTGACTCTTCTGTGGAAGTTATCCGTGAAGGCGCGGGTGACGCCACACCATTCCGCTAACGCGCACAGCTGTTGGTTGTGACTACGTTGGTTAAAATTAGCCGTTGTTGGATAGGATTGGGTTGTTGAACAAACATGCTGCCGTGTGAGGCAGGGTGATTTCAACGTGTCGTATCCAACCGGCTTTTGCTGCGGCCTATTTTCTCCTCGTGGCACTGATGTTCCCATCTACTTTTTGATCCTTTGATTGCGCGATACTCCCCCGTTTAACCATCACCCAGTAATGCCAACCCACTCGATATTGCTTAATAAATCACACATTTTGTATTTTCATGCATTGCAGTTATTCCGACAGTGGCTTGGTCATATTAAAATCCTTCTATTTTACATTAACAATTTTCTGTTTTTATGGTGTAAAAAAACGACCACTTAAATGTATCTAATTGAAATGTATGTAGTAATTACGGTTTGATGGCTGTGCTATTGGTTTTGATTTTTATGAAATAGCCATAATTCAGCAATTTAAATAAACTATTAAAATGTAAAACTAATTTCACATCGATAATTATCTATATATTCTATTGCTTAGCCACTTACTTTTAATAAATTATCTTTTTAAGACAGATCCAATGAGATTTTAATTGTAAATATAATAAAGACACCTTCAATTTCATTAGACGATCTTTTATTCTAGGAATTAATCCAACTAACAGAATAAAATTTCACAGTATCTCTTTAACTCAACAATTGCAGAGTAAAGCATCGTTTTAATATAAATTAAAACTATAAACACCAATAATTATGTTTTCTATGTATACTCGACATGCTTTTTTAAGGCTATGGGATAAGAAAGGTATTAAAAAGAGAAACCCTCATATGAAATAAAAACTCTTCTTAAGAAGGCTATTTACATTTCTTTTCAAAACAGTATTTAAGTCGCTATCCCGTGCTGCTGTTAAATATTTATTCTTAATGGTCTGATTTAGCTGTTATAAGGTTATTCTTATGCCTGAATTATATATTCATTAAGAATATTCTTGCTTATTGCTGATCATCTACTTATTGATTTATATGGATAATGTGATATTTCCACGCTGGATGTAGGATGCGTCCTACGAATTTCGTTACTTACTCCTATATATCTGATTGACTGTGAGGGTTTATTATCGATACCAATGAACTATTATAAGTATTAATTCACCCACCAGTGGAAGTTAGTCAGATTAATTATGCGCGCATTAATTAAGAAAAATGCTGCTCGTTAATCACACCCCATAATTATACAGAGAAAGTCGAGAGTTCTATGAATCAAGTATTTAAAGTCATTTGGAATAGTGCCTTAGGTCGCTATGATGTTGCATCAGAGTTTTCCAAGTCGGGTAAAAAAACTAAGTCATTCTGTTCAGGAACTGTCGGCCTAACTTCCTCTGTGGCGGCACCTGCGCGTTTAAGTCAAATTGCGATGACGCTGATATTGGCGTTAGGTGCCGGCTCAGCATTTGCTGCCGATATCGATGTGCCTGTTTTTACGCCTGAAGTTGACTTTACACAGACCTTTACTGGCACAGGCAATACCTTAGCGGGGAGCTTTAACAATATTGCCCGCGGTGATGCTGGTTTTAAAAACAGCAAATTAGGCGATATTCCAGCAGGTAATTTCCTTTATGGTGCAGAGAATCTGATTAGTAAGAACATTTTCAACCTAGGTGATACGGTTACCGAAACCTTCCTTGATCCCAAAGGCACTGGCGCATTAATCACTATTAATGTGTATAGCAGCAATGGCATGTCAATTAAGCCGTTGTCCGAGTTTGTGGTGCCAATATCCTATGCGGTCGGCGAAAATGGTCAGTATGTTAATCGTAACTTATTCCATCTAGAAGATGGAAGTGACCTGAATGTTAATGTAGGTAGCACTGCCGCAGGCTGGGTCAATAATAGTGATAACTATTTTAGTGCCATTCTTAAAGGTGGTTTGAAAAGTGAGGCAGCGGTAACAACATCCTCGGCATTTTATGTCGAATCAAACAGTGTTTCCGCTCAGGATACCGTCTTAAATTATAACTCCAAGACCGTGGTAAATCTGGGTAATAACAGCAATAACATTCGTGATAGCAGCACCTCAGTGGCTAATGCTGTACTTGATGACTTTACCGGTGCCTTTACCAGCCCTTATTTAGGTGCGCAGAATGTTCAAAATTTTGCAGATTTCCAGAAATATAATAATGATTTGATCGCTGGCATAAAGAGTGGCGCAATTGTACTGGACAGCAAAGGCTATCAAGCTGAGTTGTCACGGGCATACATCACCAACGGCTCCAATACTTCACCCAAAGTCACTCCTATTTATATTGATATGGGTATTGGCGCCAATGATGCCGTCAACCACATTGTCGACTCTAGTCGGGTCGCCTTTATTCATGGTGATGGGCAAAATGCCATTGTGAATATTGGGACTGATGCCAATATTCAGGCTTTCAACACTGACATTTCAGTGGTTCGTTTGAACGATGGTGCAACACTGAATAATGCCGGCACCTTAGGTTCAGTCGCCGCTAGTGTGCGGGGAACGAATATTATCTTTGCCACGGACAGTCATGTTATTAATGAAGCGACCGGTGTGCTGGATGCAGGGACTAACCCTGAAATGTTGGATTTCAAATCCTCACCGACCGCCGTATTACCTCTGAATATCGCCAGCGGCAGCCATACTGCGATTTTGGCAAATGGTAGTTCGTCAGTCATTAACAACGGTATTATTAATACCGCTTCACGTGCGGCAAGTTCTTATACCCGTGCGGCCATCATTGATGGCAACTCTACTTTCGTCAATAACGGCGCGATTAATATCGCAGCCAGCGTCGATTTGTCGCCTCCCGCCGGATATGTCAACGAAGGGGTCAGTGTGCAGAAAGGTTCTACCTTTGAAAACAACGGCACAGTCTATGTTGGCCGCCAGGCCCAACGCACACTAACAGATGTGGTCACTGACCTGGCCATTAAGACCCAATCTTATGCCGTCAGGTTAGTGCAAGACACGGTAAATTTGACCAATATTGCCACCTTTACCAATAATACGATCGGCAAAATTGTGATTGGCAGCAAAACTGAAAACTCTATCGCCATTGATGCGCAAGGGGAGAGAGTTGCGGTCAATCAGAACGGCACCATCGAACTAAACGGTGCTGGTGCGACACCAGGACAAAATGCAGCGCAGAATATCGGTATTTCTTCCAGTAATAATGCCACCAATATTTTCAACAATGGCGATATCGTCATTAATGGCATCAATAGCGTCGGTATTAAAGTATTGACCAATAGCTCAGCCACCAATAGCGGCCATATCTATGTCAATAACGGGCTTGATCCAGCCACCAATTTGGCAAACTACGGTATTCAGGCCATCGGTGTGGGCGCGGTGGCGAATCTCTCCGGCCAGGTTAATTTAACGGGCGATGGCGCTATCGGGGTGGTAGCTGAAGATAAAGGGACAATTAATGTCACAGGCGTGGGCCAGGTTGAGTTCGTCTCTGGCAAAAAACAGGTGGGCTACCTGATTTACGGTACTGGCTCTAGCATTAATAACATTGCCAGTGGTGATGAAACTGTTTCAACCGAAGGCTCTACCCTATATCGTGTCGATAAAGGGGCCTCTTTCACTGGGACCACGGCCTCAACCATGAATGGCACCGGTAAAGACTCCTCGCTGATCCAGGTTGCTGGCGCGGGCAGTACGTTTAACTCCGGTGCTTTAGATATGGTGCTCTCAGGTGAGGGTGCTTCTGGGGTGAAAGTCGAGGGTGGCGCAACAGGCACTATCACGGCGAACGCCAGTTTGCAATTAAGTGGCGACGGCGCGACGGCGGGTATCGTCGATGGTAACTATTATGGTCTGGATGGTATTGCCACCGGAGCTACCGGCAAATCTGTGCTGACCAGTTCTGCCGTGTTGACCACCGGTAACACTGCCTCAGGCGCTTACGGTTATATCGCTCGCAACGGCGGTGAACTGATTCATAGTGGCACTATCGATTTCACCCAGGCCGGCAGTACGGGTGTGCTGGTAGATGGCGGGATCCTGACCAACGAAAACCTGATCACCGTAAATGGTACTGCGGTGAATATTCAGGGCGCTAATTCGACTGTCAATAACAGCGGTATCGTCAACGCCACTGACGGCACCGCCGCTTATCTGCTGGGGGCTGGTGCGAGTTTGACTCTGTCCGGTAACGGCGAAACCAAAGCGGGCGGCACTGCGCATGGCGTACTGCTCGATACCGATGCTATCGCCCTGACTGTTGATGGCGCAACTATCACCATGACAGCCGGTGGTAGCGGTAATGCTATTGAAAATAAAGCGGAAATCGCGGGTATTCAGTTAAAAGATACCACGCTGACCGTCGGCAATGGTGCCGGTGTGCGTACTGGTGCCTCGATGGCGGCAACCAACTCTGGTGAGATTAATGTCAATGGTAGCGGCACAGGTATTCTGTTTGCCAATACTGGCAACACGCAGACCAACAACACGCTGGATATGTCCGACTCGGCAGGTTTGGTGATTAACGTTAATTCGGCCGATGGTAAAGGGATTGTGACCAACTCCAGCCAGAATCTGAAAACCGGCGCTAGCGTGAATGTTAACAATGCAGCAGGCGGTGCCGCGCTTATCGTTGGCGGCACCACGGCGCAAGTTGAACAGTCCGGTAACCTGATCTCTGAGTCACTGAGCAGCCCTGTTGTCGATATCGATAATGGTTTTGTCAACAGCTTCGTCAACAGCGGCACCATTCAGGCCAACAGCGCGGCACAACAAGCGGTGATCACCACTAGCGGTAATGGTGTAGCCTTTACCAATGCTACTGATGGCAAGATTGTCGGCAAGGTGGATCTGTTAGCGGGCAACAACACCGTGACCCTGATGCAAGGCAGTGAAGGCACTGATTTCACCACCGGCACGGGTGACGACCTGTTTATTTTGAAAGATCTGACATTAGCCGATACTGGCGTGTTCAGTTCACTGAACGGCGGCACGGGCACGGATACCCTGCGCTTTGATAACTCGGTTTATTCCCTGAGTGACGCTGATGCTATCAGTAATATGGATTATATCGACCTGGTTAATAACTCAACATTCACATTGGAAAATATCTTGCTGGCGCTTGGCGATAGCCAGGATGACAACCTGAACACCGGTTTTAACTTGGGTGACGGCAGCCTGTTGCAACTCAACAACCTGAATGCAGTGAGTTTTAACAACAAGTTGAGTGGCCTTGGCACCATGGCAGTTAACACCGCCGGTAATGCATTCGATTTTACCGCCAATGCGGCGCAAAACGCCTTTAATGGGGTACTGGCTCTGGGCCATGCGACCTTTGAACTGGCAGCAGATAACACGGCAGCATTAGTTAATGCCACCCTGAAATTGGGCGCGGACAGCATCACCACGGTAGGTGACAATGTCCAAACTATCGGCGGATTAGTGTTTGATGGTGGTACGGTGAAGTTTGACACCGGGACTCCGGGTGAGACTGTCGCGAAAGGCTCCATTCACACCACCAATGAGATGGATCTGCGCGGGGCGGGCACGGTAGAAGTGAATATCGGCAGCATTGATAACAGCCAGAATCAAGTCAATCCTCTGCTGCCAATCCTCGAACAGGATGACACCAATACCCAGTTGCAACTGGCCATTAGTGACGCCACGGTGGTGGGTAACGGCGGCAATTTAGTGCTACAAGACCAAAATGGCAATGTGATTACCGATGCCACCACAGCCGATATTGCTCAGGGGGGCACCACAGTGGCGAAAGGGACTTACGACTATCGCCTGACCAGTGGGGTGAATAATGACGGTTTGTATGTCGGCTACGGCCTGACCGAAGTGGAACTGCTGGGTAGCGGCAGTGATGCGTTATCGCTGTATGCCACTAATAAGACTGGCAATGCGGCAGATTTGAGTGCCAGAGTGACCGGTAGTGGTGATTTGGCGATTGATACGGGTGCGGGCAGCAGTGTGTCACTCTCTAACCTGAACAACGACTACACCGGTATTACCGATGTGCGCAGCGGCACCTTGCAGATGCTAAATGACCATGTGCTGGGGAACACCTCACTGCTCTCTTTGGCAGCGGATACCACCTTTAATATGAACGGCCACAGCCAAACTGTCGGTGAGCTGAGTAGCAGTGCGGGTTCATCGGTCAATCTCAATGGTGGCAGCTTAACCTTGAGTCAGGGCGGTGTGTCTGATGGTGAACTGACCGGCAGCGGTGAGTTCACCATTGCTGCTGATACATTGACGGTGAACGGTGCGAACAGCACTTTGACGGCGACCACCAACATTGCCAGCGGTGCGCAAGCCTTACTGAATAGCGCAGTTGGTCTGGGCAGTGGCAATATCGTCAACGCCGGTTTACTGACACTGAAAGGTGCCGCGGGTCAGTTGGCGAACGCCATCAGTGATGCGGGTAGTGTGGTGTTGGAAGATAACAGCGATATCACGCTAACCGGTGATAACACTCTGTTCAGCGGCCTGTTTGATATTACCAGCGGCAGTCAGTTAACCGCCTCTCAGGCAGAGCATCTGGGCACCGCTGCGGTCACCAACGACGGCTCATTAGTGCTTAATAGCGCCAGTGACTGGTTGCTGGCAAACAGCATTACCGGCAGCGGCAGCCTGACTAAAAACGGCAGCGGAACAGTGTCATTGACCCAAACTGCGGCTTACACCGGGCAGACCGATATCAATGCGGGTGGCCTGATCTTAGGTAGCAGCGCCGACCCAATGACGCTGGCCAGCCAGCAGGTCAATATCGCTGACGGTGCCTTTATGGGCGGCTTCGGTGGGGTGGCAGGTGCCATTGATAACAAGGGCGTGCTGTTTGTCGGCAACCCAACGGCACCCATCACATCACTCTTGAACCGTCTGGCGCCGGCCAGCAATATCTTCACTGTTGGCACTGACCTGACCAACAGCGGTACGGTATTTATTGGTAATAAAATCAGTGACGGTACCGGCACCACGGGCAATCAATTAGTGGTCAACGGCAACTATATTGGTGACAACGGTCTGCTGCATTTCAACACGGCGCTGGGTGATGATAACTCCGCGACCGACAGCATGATTGTCAACGGTAACACCAGCGGTACTACCAACGTCAGTGTGGATAATGCGGGCGGTTTGGGGGCTAAGACCCTGAACGGGATTGAATTGATTCAGGTGAACGGCCAGTCAGACGGTGATTTCGTGCAAAGTGGCCGTATCGTTGCGGGTGCATATGACTACAGCCTGAAGCGTGGCGCGGGCCAGAATGCCACTAACTGGTATCTGACCAGCCTGAGCAATGACCCGGTTGATCCGAGCATCCCCGGTGGCCCAGATGAAGAAGATAAACGCCCAGAGGCGGGCAGTTACATCGCTAACCTGGCATCAGCCAACAATATGTTTGTGACTCGTCTGCATGATCGTTTGGGCGAAACACAATATATTGATGTGCTTACCGGTGAGCAGAAAGTCACCAGCATGTGGTTACGTAATGAAGGCGGTCATAATCGTTCACGTGATACCAGTGGTCAGTTGAAAACGCAAAGCAACCGTTATGTGATGCAACTGGGCGGCGATATTGCTCAGTGGAGCAATAATGGCCTGGACCGCTTACATCTGGGGGTGATGGCCGGTTACGGGAATAGCAAAAGCGACACCAATGCGCGCACTGGTTATAAGTCAAGCGGCTCGGTTAATGGTTACAGCACGGGTATTTACAGCACCTGGTATGCCAACGACGAAGATAAGTCTGGCTTGTATGTCGATGGTTGGGCGCAGTACAGCTGGTTTAACAACAGCGTGAAGGGTGAAGGGCTGGCGACTGAAGAGTACAAATCTAAAGGGATCACCGCCTCGGTAGAGAGCGGCTATACCTTTAAGATCGGTGAGAATAAGTCGAAGAACGAAACCTACTTTATCCAGCCAAAAGCACAAATCACCTGGATGGGTGTTAAGGCCGATGACCATCGTGAAGCTAACGGCACACAAGTGAGTGGGCAGGGCGACGCTAATATCCAGACCCGTCTGGGCCTGCGTTCTTATATGAAAGGCCACCACGAAAGTGATAATG
This sequence comes from Yersinia sp. Marseille-Q3913, assembly GCF_963892745.1. Classification (NCBI taxonomy): domain Bacteria; kingdom Pseudomonadati; phylum Pseudomonadota; class Gammaproteobacteria; order Enterobacterales; family Yersiniaceae; genus Yersinia; species Yersinia sp. Marseille-Q3913. Next base: position 89,452 of record NZ_CAWQAF010000010.1, read on the forward strand.
GTAAGGATCGCGAGTTCCAACCCTTTGTGGAAGCCAACTGGATCCACAATACCAAAGATTTTGGCACCAATATGAACGCAGTTGAAGTGAAGCAGGCTGGCGCGAAGAATATCGGTGAACTGAAAGTGGGCGTTGAGGGGCAATTGAATAAGCAACTGAATGTCTGGGGTAACGTGGGCCAGCAACTCGGCGACAAAGGTTACAGCGATACCGCAGTGATGTTAGGGGTGAAATACAACTTCTAATCTTGGAGAGATCTGATAAAAACGGTGCTTCGGCACCGTTATTTATTTGCATCCAATTCAAACTGTCGCATTCAGAATAAACTCGCGGAAAAGGAACGATGCAACGTCATGAGAGTCATGGTGGTGAGTAATTGTAACCTAACAATATTTTCATTCGAAATCATCGTCAAAGAAATAAAGAAAGTGGCGGGTGAAACAATAGATATCAAAATTGAGAAAAGTCATTCAGTCGATGATGAGAGCATATATATTAAATCAGACGAGCAAAGTGTCGTTATTTTAGATGTTGATAATATCGCGCCATCTAAGGTGTTTAATACCATTAGTCAAATAAGAGAATCAAACCCTTGCTCTTTCGTGATGGTTTTTTGCAGAAAACATGAAGAGACCGAGGATTTTACTTATCTCGCAATCTTAGCGGACGGGATTTTATGTAAGACAGCCTCTATAGATAAAGTTAAGTCAATGATAATTAAATTAATCTCTTCATGCAAAACCCCTAAGGGCTTTGATCGACTTGATCTGACGAGTAAAATAAAATCGCAGCTAACTCTCCGGGAGAATGAAGTGCTCGAATGCATATTACTCGGGCTAAGAAATACCGACATATCAAGACGGCTGAATATGAAAAGTAAAACAGCCAGTGCTCACCGGCGAAATATATATAATAAATTAGGGGTTAAAACGATCAACGAGATACTCAGAACTTTACTTGCACCGCAAGCTGTTGATGATGAGTTCTTATGTTGACTCTGAATTCCAATAGGTGTTGATTATTACCTGTAGCACTAAATATAATTGGGTGCCTTAACCACTGACGCCTAATATGCCGCTGTTCAGCATTGTAATGAGACGATGGGTACATTTTGATGATTCTTGCTACAGCAAAGTGAAAGTTTCTTAGGGCGAAAAGGGTGATGAGACACTTTTTGAATCCTTGGCTGTGAAATTAGTGTAATATGCTCGGTCACGAACCAGCATGTAGGGCCTTTTGCGCGATTTTTAGCGCGCCATGCTGGGTTCCAAAATGTATTACAATCAATGAGTTCTGCTTGATTGTGAGCTTAACTTATTGATTACAATATATAACACGACGCCTGTGAAGGCGACATTAGAGGTTGCTCAATGAGCGAGAAGTCAGAAGACCAGAAATTACCAAACTCAAAGCCACAAAGCCCTAAACCGCAGGGCGCTAAAGTTGTGGGTGAAAAATTACAGAAAGTCTTGGCTCGAGCCGGTCATGGTTCTCGTCGGGAAATCGAAGCTATTATTCAGCAGGGCCGTGTCAGCGTAGATGGTAAAATATCCACGCTGGGTGATCGTGTTGAAGTGACCCAAGCCACTAAAATCCGCCTTGATGGCCATCTTCTTGCTATTACCGAATCTGAAGAGGCCGTGTGCCGTGTTCTGGCATATTACAAGCCGGAAGGCGAACTTTGTACTCGCAATGACCCTGAAGGCCGCCCGACGGTATTCGATCGTCTGCCTAAACTGCGTGGTTCGCGTTGGGTAGCGGTAGGTCGTTTGGACGTCAATACCTCAGGTTTATTGCTGTTCACCACTGACGGTGAACTCGCCAATCGCCTGATGCATCCAAGCCGCGAAGTTGAGCGCGAATATGCGGTGCGGGTGTTTGGTCAAATTGATGATGAAAAGATCAAGCAGTTGAGTCGTGGCGTGCAATTGGAAGATGGTCCAGCGGCATTCCGCACCATTAGCTTCCAGGGCGGAGAAGGGCTTAACCAGTGGTACAACGTCACCTTGACCGAAGGGCGCAACCGTGAAGTTCGCCGTTTGTGGGAAGCGGTTGGCGTGCAGGTTAGCCGTCTGATCCGAGTGCGTTACGGTGATATTAATCTACCGAAAGGTCTGCCACGTGGTGGCTGGACTGAGTTAGATCTGAAAGCAACCAACTATCTGCGTGAATTGGTTGAGCTGGATTCTGAAACCGTCAGCAAATTGCCGGTGGAAAAAGATCGTCGCCGGGTTAAAGCCAATCAAATTCGCCGCGCGGTTAAACGCCATACGGAAGTTGCTGGTCGTCAGGTTGCTGGCCGCCAAGGCACTGCCCGTAAAGGTTCTACCCGTCAAAATGTAGGTAATGCTGCTCCGGCCGCTACTGCCGGGCGTCGCGGATCGAATAAGCGCGGGTAAGTGATACAGTGGGAAGAGATGATTTTCTTCCCACTATTTTTGCGCATTAATAGCGTCGCCAATTTTCAGTACTTTCTCTTTTCGCCCCGAAGTATAAATAACTCACCTCTCTTCTTTCGAAAATATAAGCCAACTATAAATAACGTTTTCTTAACATAAACATAGGGTCAATCATCATTTGATACTGCTGGGATCACGATATTCTTGGTGGTTACAGTGCTCTTGGGGAATACCCCATCTCTAAGGAGCATTAATATGAAAAAGTCTATGTTAACCACCGGTGCGGCCATCTTATTTATTGTTGGTACAGGATTTTCCACTCTAACTTATGCGTGTGGTGGTCCTCATTCGCATTATGGCGACAATTGTGCAAAGACCTGTAGTCCGCTTTCGGAACCTTGGAAAACGCTCTGCTATTTTGGCGGGACGCAGCATCAATCGCAACCCGCGAGCCAAATGACACCGGCACCCCTTACGCCAGCCATGGGCATCTTGGCACCCTCACATACCCCGTTGATCCCGTTGGATAAATGACTTCAGTAAGCAGTATTAGTCAGTGCTAGCCAATACTATTTGGCGTTAGCCATCCTAAAGGGAAATAGAAGCCGCAGAATTATCTGAACTGACCCCATAAAGTTGGACGGTTTGTCAGACGGTTATCTGGGCCTGAGTTCGATACTCTACCGGACTCAGGCCTTTTAGCTTCTG